>JBNMJE010000053.1:0-13990 GCA_050873645.1 Succinivibrio sp.
CCCAAAATTTCACCTAAGACAACATTATCAAAAGTAAAATAACTAACGTTAGATGCGATCCCAATAGCTATCGGAAGATATACCAAATATTTCACTTGATGCTCCTTACCGTTTACTGTATAAATCTTGTACAATTTATTGTATATACATTTAATATAAATACACAAGTGCATTTTTATGCTTATTTACTAAGCAAATCATTTTTCTGAAATTTTAGCTTCATTTGATATAATTCATGCTGTTCAGTGTACAGTCTGTTACAAACGACATGAATGTTACAAACAGCATAAATGTTATAAAAGTATAATCTGCAAGATTTCAGTACTTGTTTATCAAGATCATTTATCAGAAGAATCAGGTCAAATGGAAGAATTAGGTCTTACTAGAGTTCCCTACTATTCAGAACTTAGCGTGTTTAATCGAGATGATGTACCAAATGATGCTGTATGCCTAGTGCTTTCAGTCATGCTCTATTGGCATTCACTAGAAAAGTGCCAAAGATTTAATGCCAGAAATCATGTGCACCTTTTAGCCCGTAATTTAAGAAGAACTCCTGAATGTGTAAAAGAGTGCCTAGACTATCTTACAAGCTTAAAGATCTTAGATAAAAAAGAAGAAACTATTACCACAGAAAGTGACAATCCTGATAAAAAGACCAAATTAAACGAGTTCTATACCCTAAACTTCCATGTACTCCATGAGCTGTTAAAAGAGCATAACCTGAATATTCCTGTAAAGATCCTGCGTTTAGCCAGTGACGATTACTTTGATATCTACTCATACTTATCACCTAAGAGAATGCCTTTAGTACAAGGTCTTGTAGGTATGGTCAAAGGTGGTATCTATGATGAAGCAGCATTAAATGTCTGCAAGGTTATCTGTGGTATCTGTGAAGATAGTGATTATGAGGATTTCTCATATAAAGCATTAGCTCCAGGCTGGAGAATGTTAGCTCAACCTCCTGCTACAGCAGAGGACGTCGTACAAAGATATTTAAGAGAAGGAGAGCGCTCTGTAGATATTGATCTTATGGATGGATCTTTCTTTATGCCAGATGGTGATTACTTTGGAACAGAAAAGCATAAGATTTGGCATTCAGGTAAAAGTAAAGAACCTAGAGTTTTAGCTACTGCTTTATATCTTTGCTTTACAGCTTTAAGTCATGATGTAGAGTTTTATTCAGATCTGGATCTTAAGGAGCTAAAAGACGGCTTTGAACTTCTGTATAAATTTACAGGATTAAAAGGCAGATTATCTGATGTGTACTTTAACTATAAAGACTTTACAGGAGATGCTCTTGTAAAGGCTAAAGCAGAGTACCAAAAGATCTTAGATTCATTAGCATAAAACAGCTTTTGCTACAAGGTAAGAAAATCGTCTTAGGTAAGTATCAGACCTTAAATTAAGCTTTCATCTAAAACTGATGATTTTACCTTGTGGCAAGGCTCTTTTCGTTATTTCGTCTTTTACTAAGACCTTTCTCAAAATTCCACTGTAACTTTTCTCTTTTTACCTTCTTTTTCCAATTTTCTTACAAAACACCAAAATTTCTTACAAAAATTAGCAATTTTTGGCATTTTTTGCCAGTAAATTGTCTGTTCTTAAAAATTTGCCCTGTACACTGCCTCAAACTTATTTTGAGGATTATTTAATGTTCTTTAAATCAAAATCTGTAGAAAACAGTTTTCAAACTAAAGATCCTACCTGGTTAATCGTGTTAGGCTCTTTGACTCTTTTTGCAACCTGTATCTTTTGTGCCTTAGATGGAGCATCACTGTCATCATCCCTGTCATTTGGACTGGTGATCTTATTGAACGTGCCTATCTATGTAGGCATGTTCAAATATGAACCTGACTCTGAGCATTCTAATGAGTACTACCTTTGTGACAGTGAGTTGTATAAGCTCTCTGGCTACGAGGAAGTGCCTATCTTAGATAAAAACAGTAACTACAAGTTCACGGAAGCTTCCCGTCTTATCGACAGGCATATAGAATCTCAAAAGGAGGAGAACCGTAATCGAGAGGATTACGTACCAATCAATCTGAATAAAGATGACATCGCAGCACTGACTATGGTAGCAGCTAAAAACATCACCAATAAGCTCTTTATTGGTTATGGCTATGAGTTTTTACCAAAGCATGCAAGACGTCTTGTCAAACTCCAAGAGCAGGGACTAAAGCTGTTACCTAATGGTAAGGGCTCAGCTCAAATCCACAATTTAAAAAGACGACATAAACCTCTTTTTGTGGATTTACAGAATATTAAAGATCATGCCATTATCTTTGGTACTACAGGCTCTGGTAAAACTAGGTTCTTTGATCTTTTAATTACTCAGGCAATTGAAAGAAACGATACTGTCATTATTATCGATCCTAAAGGCGATCGTGATTTAAAACGCAGAGCTCGTAGAATTTGTGCCTGCACTCATCGAGATGGTGCTTTCCATGTATTAGATATCAAAGATCCAAAGTTAACCACATCATCTTTTAACCTCTTTGGTTCATCTACAAGCTCATCTGATATTGCAGATAAACTCTCTGCTCTCATGAAGCAGTCAACCTTTGATGCTGACAGCTTTGCAAGCTATGGTCAGGAGGCTGTTGCCTGTGCTGTAACTGCCTTAGACTGTCTTGATTTACCTGTTGATATCTACAATATTTGCAATCATGCCAATATTGAAAGCTACTTTGAAGGCATGGTAGCAGGACTGTCAAAGCTTACAGCTAAAACTCAAAATCGTGATCTGGCTGTTTACTTTGCTAGACTCTTAAAAGGCTACTCCATTGAAAAACACCTTTACACTCATGTAAGAGATTTCTTAGTCAGCATCGGCGATGAAGCTCAGTTAGATGGTATTGGTGATATCAGTGAGGATTGTCTATTAGATCCTGAAATTGCCTTTACCCTATCCCCTGATGATCTTGCAAACTTAAGAGCTAAAAGAATGGCTGCTTTCACTGATGCTAACGTAAGTGAGGCAGATGTAGTTGAAGCTCAGGTAGTAGAAACTAAGACTGATGAACCAGACTTAGACACAGTGTCATCTAGAAACAATGGAAGTGAGAAAAGTGACAGTAGCAATAACAGTACTGATAAGAGTACCAAAGCTAATAAGGATGAAAAAGACTCTGATTTAAAAGACTCAGAGACAAATGAGACTGAGATAAAGCCAAAGCGACGCGGTCGTCCTCCTAAAAAGAAGGTTGAAGATACCGCTGAAATTAAAGCTACAACTGAGGATAAAAAAGGCAAAGAAACCACTAAAAAGACCACTGCCAAAAAGAAGACCACAAAACCAAAGAACTATAAAATTCAGGTAAAGGCAGCAGCTTTTATTACCTACTACAAATATCTAAAACGGCATGCAAATTTGGATGTAGATCCTGAGTTTGAAAAGCTTGTCTTCA
Organism: Succinivibrio sp.; assembly: GCA_050873645.1. Classification (GTDB taxonomy): domain Bacteria; phylum Pseudomonadota; class Gammaproteobacteria; order Enterobacterales; family Succinivibrionaceae; genus Succinivibrio. The sequence goes on from JBNMJE010000053.1 coordinate 3,408, forward strand.
TGACTATAAAGGAGCAGACATTCTTTGAAAAAACCACAGCAAGTATTATGGCTGTACTTAATACATTAAACAGTTACAACTTAAAACAGGTTTTATCAAAGTCACCTGATCAGACTGACTTTTCTGATATTTACCAGAAGAACAAGGTCTTTTACTGCGCCTTACACTCAATGTCTAATGCCACCTTAAGCTCCTATGTAGGTAAGTTACTTTTATCGGATTTAAGCTCTTTTGCTGATCATATTTATTCAATGGATGAGGATTTACATGCTCTCGATAATCATAATTCAAATAATAAGCTGCGCCATGCTGATGATTTATTTAGTAAGGTAGGAAGCGCTTTTAATTCAGCTGATGACTTTAAAGACAACAGCTTTTATGACAACGGTTTTGGTGACAACGTTTTTAATGACAACTCTAATAACAGTACAGAAAAAGATGTAAAAAATTCTGACGCGCTCTTTTCAGAAAAGCTGTGTTCAGCTCATACCGATCCTGATGCCAAAGCAGCTTTAGAGCTTACCCGTGAGCTTGTAAATCTTGAGGAGGTGGACGCTTTTATTGAAGATAAGAAGGCAGAAAAAGCTCAAAAGGCTCTTCGCTATAAAGCCAGAAATCCAGAGTTTGACAAGGTCATGAGTATCTTACAAGCCCCAAAATTTGACAAGGTAAAGCAAAGACGCAAAGTAAGTATCTTTATTGATGAGGCAAGTGAGGTAGTTAATGAAGCATTATTGCAACTTTTGAACAAAGCTCGTGGTGCTGATTTTTCAATTACGATTGCAACGCAGACGTTCTCTGATTTAGCTAAAAGATGTGGTTCTAAAGATGCAGCCATGCAGTTAATTGGTAACTGCAACACCATGTATGCTTTAAGAGTAAAAGATGAGCAGACAGCAGAGGTCATCACCTCATCTTTACCTAATACCACTTTCTATACCAAGAACATCTCAACAGGCACGATGTCTGATACCTATAAGGAGAATTACAAAGACTCAGCATCAATGTCAGCTAATACCTATATTGACAGGATCTTTCCAGCATCTGCTCTCATGGATCTGCCTAACTTTGAGTATGTTGCAAAACTCTCTGATGGACGCTTTGTTAAAGGTGTAATTCCAATTCTTACGGACAATAAGGTTCGTGCTTAGAAAATTGGATTAAAAGCTCTTTGCCTATAAAGTTCTTTGATAAGTAACGTTCTTGAAAAGAAACTGTCAAAAGAAAGGAAAAAAGGGAAAGAAAGATCATGAAGTCATGAAGCTAAAGCTCTCCGCTTTAGCTTCATGGTAGCTGTTTTTAGATAGTTGTTTTTTACAAAATTACTTTAGGATCATATGTTCGGTTTTACATTTAAAACATTAAGACTTTATGTAATCGGTTTTATCATTTTGCTTTTTATCTTAAGTACTGACCATTTAGGTCCTAGTACTAAGGTGATCTTTTACGAGGAGTTAGATAACTTTTGCTATATCTTTGCCCACAACTGTGAGGATACACTAGTACGTATTGGTAAGATTGCTGACTTTATAAGACCAATCTTAGTAGTAACAAAGGTGGTTGAATTAGATAAAGTGATCTTATTGCCAATCATCAGGATCCTCTTTTTGGCAATTGGCTTTGGAAAGTATTTAGTGTTGCTAACTTTAGCAGGCTTTGCATTAGGTAGAATTTTAAGATTTCAGGCTGTTGAGGATTTTAAGACACCGATTATCTTAAAGATTGTAGGAGGCTTTTCCTATGAGCTTGTAACCTTAATTTTACTGGTGCTTATCTTTCAGGCTTTTATATCCTGTGCTTACATATTAACCTTTCTCTTTTTACTTCTCCCTGCTCTGTGTGGCATCAGGATAGGATCAGCCTGTTAAAGGCATGGTAAATTCCTGCAGTAAGATTGAGTTGCTAACAATACAGTAAAGCAACTCATCTTTTATAAACTGATTAAATAAGCAGAATTTATGAGCAGTACTCTACTTACAAAGTGCATTACAAAGTCTTGTAACATGTACTGCTCCTATGTTGATTATTGCTCCTGTCATCAGAGACAATTCTAAAAAAATACTGCTCCTGTCATCAGAAAATTTGCTCCAACCTTAAGAAAACTCTGCTCTTAGTACAAGACAATCACTAAAAATCATCGCCACAATAAAATTAAATGCGGTAAGATAAGAGATTACTTGATAACAAAGAACCAAAACACGATCCTAAAAATGATCTTTCAGGCATTTAAATTAGCATTTCCTAGAACACTTCCGATACTGGCAGGCTTCTGGTTTGTAGGCTTAGCCTATGGACTGTATATGCATGTATCAGGATTCTCGTTTGTATACCCTATGCTCATGAGTCTTATTATCTATGGAGGCTCATTAGAGTTTATTACTGTAGCGATGCTGCTATCGCCATTCAGTCCTGTAGGAGCATTTGTAATAGCGCTGTTAGTACAAGCAAGACATCTTTTTTACGGAATCTCAATGTTAGATAAGTACAAAGGCTTAGGGCTTAAGAAGTACTATCTAATCTTTGGTATGTGTGATGAATCTTTTTCATTGAACTTTACAGCTAAAATTCCTGAAGGTGTTGATAGAGGTTGGTACTACTTTTTCATTACCCTTTTAAATCAGTTATATTGGGTTTCAGGATCAACTATAGGAGCTCTTATAAGTGATCTGTTACCGCTTAATACCAAAGGTCTTGAGTTTGTGATGACTGCTTTGTTTGTAGTGATCTTTGTAGAGCAGTTTTTAAATGATAAAGAAAAGATAAATGGCTTTATTGGTATTGGTGCATCTGTACTCTGTCTTTTAATCTTTAAAGCACAGAACTTTATGATACCTGCGATGATCTTAATGTTAGCTGTCATTCTTTTAAGGTATAAGCTAAAGAAAAGCTATAAAGTTGCTTACACAACCAATACTTGCGTAAGTCATGAAGACAATGCAAGCGATAAAACCTCTAAAGCAAAACAGGATCTTGAGGACAATAGGCTATGACCATTACAGAACAGTGCATTACTATTGGCCTGTGCGCTCTTGGCACTCAGATATGCCGTTTTCTGCCTTTTATCTTATTCTCAGGTAAAAGCAGATTACCTCACTGCATTGAATATTTAGGTAAAGCTCTACCTTTAGCAGTTTTTGGTATGTTGGTTGTTTACTGTTTAAAAGACGTATCTTTTGTTCAAAAGGATTACGGTCTGCCTGAAATGATTGCTGTGATTGCAACAGCTCTAATTCATGTTTTAAAGAGAAACATGATGCTGTCTATTGCCTTAGGTACAGCAATCTATATGGTCTTAGTGCAGTTTGTGTTTGTAGGTTGATTTAATGATTGATTTGCGGTTGATTAGATTTGTAGCAAAAACGGCTCAGTAAGCTAATAGTTTACAGAAAAATAGAGTAACTCTAAAAAGAGTGGGGCTTTTCAAAGCTAAAAAATCTGAACTGATTTTTGCTTAATAGATTTAAGCTAGTGCTTTTAATTGCAGGATATGCCCTTCAATCTCTTTAATCACTCTTTTGAAGATCTCATCACTTTTACCTGTAGGATCTTCTAAATGCCAGTTATCATCAAAAGGTCTACCAATAAAAGGACAAGCCACATCACAGCCCATTGAGATTGCAAGATCAGGTGTAGGAATGTCTTTAATGAGTTTGCTTTTCTGCCCCTGTCTTTCCATATCAATGCCATAAAGCTCTTTTACAAGCCTTACAGCATCTTGATTGATTTTATCTTTTAAAGCAGTGCCAGCTGAATAACATGAGAATTTATCAGAAAGAAAATGATTACCTAAAGCTTCAGCTATTTGGCTTCTGCAAGAATTGTGAACACAGATAAAGGCAATTACTTTCTTATTCATGTTTAGAGCTCACTATACAGGTTCAGATTTAATATTATCTGTAAAGCACTTATTCATTTCTAGGTTAGGAAGTCTTGCATAAATACGACTTTCGTAGCCACCATCTATGGACTCAGTCTGCTCCCAGTCAATTGCTAAATATCCTTTTTGTAGCAAAATGGACCAAATCAAATCTGATGTTCTGTAAGACATATTTACAAAGAGAATATATTCACTCAAATAAAAGCTAATAGACTTACCATCAACTAAGTCTTGCAACCTTTGCTCATCATGATGGGCTAAATACCTTATAAAATCTGAAAGATCTGAGTTAGAGTGTAAAATTGGTCTTTGAGAAAATGAACTATTATTACCCTCAATGAAATTTACTACACTCTCTGGACAGTACATTTCTTTTTCATAGAACGTATAACCGCCACAGTGTTCTTTTACCTTTGAAGCAATGTCTTCAAGTCCGTAATCTTTTAAAAGTTGATTGATTTCATCGCTTGTAAAACCAAATACTTCTGAATATTGACTTGTCCTTTGAGTAATGGAATTATCATAGATGTTGTTGACAGTGTCAGCGACACCGTTCTTTGCTTCTTTAAAACATCCTGTCAATATTATTCTATCCACATAAGATTCACCTGTATTAGGATCTTGTGGAGTTGTTTTAAAGAAGTCATATAAAGAAGAAATTAATAAAACCAAGTCATCGTGGTACCCTTTTTCCATTGATACTGCAAAGGGAACATCATAATCATCGATTAAAACATAGACCTGCTTTTTATAATGCTTATATAGCATTGTGCTAAGGTCGATGATTGATGAGGTTACATATGATCTTCGTAAAGCACCTAATCTTAACAGGAAGTTTTTGTCGGTTAATTTTTCAAAAGTTCTTTTATCATCCTCATTAAGAAATGGACTGTCTTTTAAAAAGTTATACTCTTTGGCTTTATTCAATATTATCTGAGCAAGATTCAGATAAGCCTCATCAATTGTGTCTCCTTTAAAACCTTTAAAGTTAAGAAAAATTACAGGATGCTGTCCCATGTATTTATCACAGAAATTCCTGTCTTTAAGGATCTTTGTGCCCTTAAATAACTCCTGCTGAAAAGATGAATTACCAGGGTTAACGCTATCTACTCTTAAAAAAGAATCTATCATTGACAAAAACATAGTTTTGCCAAAACCACTAGGACGAGTGAAGAGCATGACCTTTGTTTTATCAAGATCAATGATAGTCTTAAGATCTAATGTCTTATCTACAAAGTAGCACCCCCGATGCCTTTAATTGAGCGAAATCAGTTTTTTCTTGAGGCAAAGGTAAGATTTGTTTGGTATTCATATTGTGTTCTCAACCTGATAATTTATTGTTTATTATACACAGGTGTACCTGACTTTAAGTTCTTACTTTTGGTCAAATATACAATTAGCGTAGGATCATTTATAGATTTCTTGAAAACAAAGGAACAAAAGCTACAGTAGTATTTTGCAAGCGCGAATAAAATATCACTAGACTCAAGTTAAAGTGCGCTACTAGACCTAAGTTAAAGCGCTATGCTAGACCGAATATTGGCGCGCTCACTTACAGCATCAAGGTCTTAAAGAAAAGTAGTTCTCAAAATTATCTCTATCAGAATTCATCTGGATAAACCTGTTTTGCTAAGGATAAGTTGCATGTAGCTAATGCTCCTAATCCCTGAGTTCTCTTAATACCTAAAGCAAAATCTGGGTGATAAGGTATTTTATGTAAAATCTCTTGAGCTCTATTATAGTTACCCTGTTTAAATTCCTTCTCCATGGTTTCTAACCAAAACTCAATTTCATCTTGATACATTTCAATATCGCACTCTTTGCGATATTCAAAGTACTCAATCCATTCTTCTTTTGAAAAGTTATTCTCAGGTAATTGAAAGCCTTTAGGCAGATGATTTAGATCAGACATATAAACTCCTTCATACTGCTTAATTGCAACTTTTTATATTTCAGATCGCTATATTTCAAATCGTTATAGTGAATTCTTAAAATAGTGAAGGCTTAAAGCCTTCACTTATAAAGCTAGATAAAACCTACTCTTTTATGAGTTGTTTCACCATAAGAGTAGTTATCCTCAATCTTTGTAAGATTTAGATGTAATAAAGCATCATCAACGTCGCATTGCTCTACTTTATAAGAATCTCGTAGAGCTGCTCTCTTACAAACTGAATCTAAAAAGGCTTTAGTATCACAAAGAGGATGACCTGACAGTTTTGTAGCAGCCTTAATTAAGGAGATCTCATGGCTTACAGGTTTATCTTTTAGATACTCATTCATCACTGCTATCACACTGTTGGTATCAGCATAGGTAATTTCAATTTTGTGTGAGAATCTGCCATTACGCAGGATAGCTTCATCCATATCATCGATGCGATTAGTAGCTGCAATCACAAGGACTCTGTCTTTAGCTGTATCTGAAATTGAGCGTAAGAACTGAGAGATACCTTCATTGTTAGAGTTGCTTCTTCTTTTAACAAACATAGAGTCAGCTTCATCAATAAAGACAATGGATGGTGCTGAATCTTTGGCTTTGTTAAAGATCTCGTTAATCTTTTTAGCTGAACCTGATGTGTACTGCTCATATTGTGAAGCATCAATAGTAAAGAGATTCCAACCTAAGAACTTTGCTATAGCATTAGCAGCATAGGTTTTACCAGTACCAGGTGCGCCATAGAACATGATAGGTTCAAGCATATTTAGGTTGTAGCGCTGATACTTTTTTGGATTCTTGATATAGTCGATAAAGTTCTCGTTAATGAACTTTTCAAGCTCTGTCTGACCAGGTAGAGAGAACACAGCATCTTTATCTAAGGTAAAGCCTAAGAAGTTCTTTAAAAGAGCATTAACAGTCTCTAAAAGAGCAAAATTGTATCTGCAATTTTGAGTCTTTTCTTTTGTAAGCTCAGTTTTAACCATCTTGATGAACTTAAAGACTGAGTTTAAAGACATTCCTTCTAAGGTAGTTGAGAGCTCTTTTATATATGACAGAGGTAAAATACTGCTAGAAAAGACAGAACTGAAGCAATCTTTAATGTCATCGACAAGAGGTCTTTTGATATCAAAGGTATTTGGGAATAAATCTAAAAGACCAGAATCAATCTTTTCTCTAAACTGAGCTGTCATAATGACAAAGCAATTGGTCTTTTCAAGATCTTCAATTAACTGTTTAGTAGTATTAACCTCTTCTAAGGTCCATTCATTTTGATCACGTAAATAGCGAACATCTGGGAAATAAGCATCGACGTTTTCCATGACAACAACAGATGGCTTTACAGGATCAATTTCCAGAAACTTTTCACTGAGCATATTACTAAACTCGTGGATGCAAGGACCGCCTACAGTCGCAAGATTTATCTTATGAACCTCAAAATTAAGAGTCTTTAAAAGAGCTTCTACAGCTTTGGTTTTACCAGAGCCGTGTTCACCAAACAAGCAAAGGTTCATAGGCTTTTTATCACAACTAAAATTATCTGTTGTGTAAGCACGGCTCTCCATGATTAACCCTGAGTTTTCTTTACTTACCATCTCTTCAAGACTTACCATCTCTTCAAGATTTAAGTCTTGGTCGTAAGCAAAGTCTTTAATGTAATGCTCATACAGGTAATCCTGTAGCTTCTTATTGCCTACAATATGAAAGTTGTTTTTAGGATCATCTTGTAAAGAGGCTACATTAAGGCAAGCTTTATCCTCTGTTACCACAAGACTGTCACTGTGTTTAGGTGTGATGCCATGAGAGAGCATCTTGTGCATAAGCTTTTCTTTTTGCTTTTGCTGCTCTTTAAGGCTCATGCTTTCAAGATTTAATTTTTGCTGATAGCGTGAGCTTAATCTTACAGGAATGTTATTTTCAGGATCATTTGACTTTGAAGAACCAGACACAACCTTACAATAACTTGGTACTGCTCCTAAATAATCAGGATTTGGGGTAAAACACTCTCTTAAATAGACATCACTGTAAGGCTTATAGTTAGAAGTATCTGCTGTAAACAATAAAGAGAACTCATTAAAGTACTCTCCATCATAGCGATGTGGTCTCTTGTCGTTTTGAGGGCGCATTACAGACAGACAGTCACACTTTGGCATGAAAAAGCTGTTAAAAAATTGTGTCTTTAAAATGCTTATAGCATACTCGATGCTTTTTACATTCAATCTATCTTTTACATTCAATCTATCTTTTGCATTAGATCTATCCTGTCTTAATTGATAAAAGTCGATTAGCTGGTAAATAAATGATGGTGGCAGATTGCCATATTTACCCTCTCTAAGAGCGTAAATTACTGAAGACTCATTAAATACAGGTTCTTCACCTGTCTTTAGAACACTAAATACAGACTTATCACCTAAAGATTTAAGATATGACTTTATAAAGGTGCAACCTGGTAGATAAGGTAATAACTCAAGAGTATTTAAAGCATCTTTTACATCATGCACACAAAGAGCTTTTACAAGATAAGCTACATTAGCAACATCCTCAGTTACAGGGAAACTGTATGTAAGATTATCTTCTGATCTTAATTGAATTACTTCATCGAAAACGTATTGATGAGTAAAGTAAAACAAAGCTAAACGTGAGTTTATAAGCTCAAAGATTTCATCTTTCTTATAAGAGCTAAAGCCTAAGCTTTTGCTCTTATAAATTCCATTATTATCCTGTAGAGCTACTTTTGCTGTTTCAATACAGAAAGACAGAGCAATACCAATTAAGTTTAGCTCCTGTGTGCGGTCAAACCTGATAATTGACTGTACTTTGTGCTTTAAGTAGTTGTTACAGTAAAGATGCAGACAGTCTAAAATGATTAAAGCATCTTCACAGCTACCAACCTTATAGTTATTATCAATAAAAAAGCAGATGCCCTCCATAGAGCTTGTTGCACACAGGTACTTTAAATAAGCACTTTTATTAAGACTACAATAGAGCTGCTTATCATAGACAGTCATTAAAGGCTTAAGTGACACAGCTTTACCTAAGCTCTTTTTATTGTATGAAGATCCTAAAGTTACATCAGGAGCTTTAACAAGGTATGATGGTGTCTCATAAATAGAGATGTGTTTCTCTAAATTTGAGAGCACAGGCTCTATAATATTTTCATGCAGAGCATTTAGAGCTGACTTATCAGCATCAATTGCATAGCTAGGATAGAGTGTCTCTTTACCTTTAAAACCATCTATTCTCATAAGTGGAAGACTACGTGTTGCCATGCAGTAAACTAGCTTTTTATAAGCATTAGAGCTAGCTGCACCATATGGCAGGTAATGAGATCTCATAAAAGCTGCAATAGAGAGAAGTGCTTCGTTTAGTGCCTTTTCCTTTCTTTGTGCATTTTCAAGCTCTGCTTTTTCTGCCTTTGCTTTTACTATGTCGTCATTCTCTACATAACCATCCTCTACATCATCACTGTAATAAGCATCACAATTATCAAGAGCATAGTCATCAGTGGTATTGTCTTTTAAGATATCTACAGTGTGCTCGATTAGCTTGTAGAAGTCCTTTAAGAGAGTAATCACATCTTCATATTGGGTAATAAGTAAGTTTTTACCAAGAGCTTTTTCATCTGTTAACTTTTCATCTGTCCTCTTTTCTCCTGTTACCTTTTCTCCTGATAACATTCCTCCAGCTAACTGCCCACCTGACAACAATCCAAGATCAGGATCATTAAAGATAAAGTCAAATGATGATAATTCATGCATGAAACTTTCAAATTCATCACATCCTGTGCCATGAAATGAAAGGAACAGGTAGAGGCAGTCTTTAAATTCTTTAGATAACAGCACCATCTTTTTTAAGATAAAGGCTCTAAAAAGAGGTATCTCATACAAAGCATCAGATAAGAGACGGTTACCACACACTCTCTCCATCTCTCTGTGAATTGCAGTGTTTACATTCAAAGAAGCATCACTATGCTCTGACTCTTTTTCAAATTGAGTCTTATCAGAGTGTAAATCAGCATCTAAAGCTGTATTCTCAATAGAGCTGTGGTCTTGATTTAAGATTGAGTCTTCTTTTATATAGTCAGAAGCTAAGCTGATACCAAAGGTAGGTTCATAGCAATCTCGTGTTACATAGTGCTTTGTCTTAAGCTTTTGAGACTTAAAGCTATGAGACTTAAGACTTTGTGACTTGATGTTTTGTGCTCTTAAGTAGTTATCAAGGTGATTTGCCTTTATAGAGGCATCATTTCCCTGTAAAAGATAGGTAAGTACAAGGCAATCACGAACTAATCTTAAGACGTAGAGTGTAGAACGGGTAAGCTCTTTTCTGTGAGATAAAAGCTCTTTTAAAAGAATGAGCTTTTTAGAGCTTATAAGATCGGATAGCTCACTCTCACTTACGTTAGCTTCAATAGCTGCTTTAATCTCATTTACAAAGAGAATGATGTCATGCAAAGCCTTAGTCTTAAAGAGGTGTTCTTCAAGATTTACGTAGTGCTTTTCATCATCATTTACCTGAGGCTCACCATTAAGGGAAGCAGTATCTTTATTAAGGCATGAGCCAAATTTATCTAGAAACTTACCATAAAGACCTTCTTTTACAATGAGATCATTAGTTAAGCTACGATTTGCAAAGATATACAAAAACTGAAGATATGAGGTAAGTCCGTCTTCATTAAGACCATAGGTACCAACCAAAAATTTAAAGTCATCCTGAAGCTTGTCATCTACACCTTTATTTTCATCAGCTTTGTTTTCAACAGCTTTGTTTTCA
>JBNMJE010000054.1:0-13894 GCA_050873645.1 Succinivibrio sp.
AGACAATTAGGAGACAGAGTTATGGATTGCCTGACGATGAATACTTTTTCTTAAAGTTATTTGATGCTTCAAGGCAAAAATGGAATCACAGTTTGGAAAGATCCTCTATGTGATCCCACATTTTTCTGTACTGAACCAAATTTTTTAAGAGACTGTTAATCTTTAAAGAGAGTTTCCTAATTCTTTAGCAATTCTCTCAGGCAGATCGTCTTCCCATGTTAATGGATCAGAGTACACAAGATTACCATCAACATCTCGCATTACAACCTTTGCAATTTGCGCATTTAAAATTAGTCTCTGGCACATAGAGCAAGGTCTCATCTGCTTGGTTCTGCTGTTAGTAGCTACATCGGTACCTGCAAGATATAAAGTACCGCCTACAATATCTAATGGATTGCCGTTGATAATAGCATTAGCTTCAGCGTGAACTGCTCTGCATAGCTCATAGTGTGTGCCAGGTTTAATCTTACACTTTTCTCTTAAACACTCATTTAAATCAACGCAGTTAGCTCTGTGTCTAGGAGCTCCGTTATATCCAGTTGAGACAATTCGTCCATCCTTAGAAACAATGACAGCGCCATAGCGACGACGTAGACAGGTTGAACGCATGGAAACAGCTACTGCAATTTCCATAAATGATTGATCTTTTGATGGACGGATATAATCGGTCATATTGATACTCTTATAGTTTTCTACTAGCTTTAGCAGGTGTTCTTAAACAATGAAATACTTCGAATAAAATACAGCAAGCAACAATATATTTCATTGTATCAATTCACATTTAGATGAAATGTTATAAAAAAATGTACAAACATACAATGTAAGTGAGCCGCATTTTTTTTCTTCTGGAGTAATAAATCGTGAAAAAAAGAAAATATGTTGATGTTATATACATTTTTGTATATAATTATCTTTGTTAAGGACAAAATCCTTAACGGTTTTTTTGATTTTAAAGGTTTATTTATGAAATATATACAATTTGTAAATGAACTTAAGAATCAAGGTGTTGAATTTGTTGAAATGACTAACCACACAAAACTTTACTATAAAGGTAAGCGTTCAACGTTAAAGCGACACCCATCTCAAGAAATTTCTAATCTTTATGCAAATTTGATTAGGAAACAATTGGGACTTAAGTAGTTATTTGCGGAGTGAAATATCTCCGCAAATGCTACGTTTTTGTAGGAGTTCTCTTATGGCAAATAGAGGTTATAAAGCTTCCTTAAAACCTAATGGTGTAGGTGGCTATATCGTTACGTTTAAAGATGTTCCTGAAGCTATAACAGAAATATGGTCAATGGATGAATTTGAGAAAACAGCAACAGATTGTTTAATAACTGCTATAGATTTTTATATTGAGGATCGTAAGACTTTTCCTTTGCCTGTTGAAGTAAGTGATAATGATAAAGAGGTTGTTTATCTCCCTGTTTCTGTAATGGCAAAAGTCTTATTGTTAAATACAATGGTATTAGGTAACGTAAGACCTGTAGATTTAGCTAAAAAAATGAATATAACACCTCAGGATGTTACTAGAATCTTAAATACCAATCACACCACAAAAATTGACACTTTAGCTAAGGCATTAAAAGTTTTAGGTAAAAATTTGCAAGTTTGTATTTAGTTTTATTACAGATTTAATCAAAAAAACCTTGCTCCCTCATTTGAGGGAGCTTTCTTGAAAAATTAATTATATTGATTTTTGTCTAATTTCATGTATACTATCGCTCGCTGTGTCTATGGTCGCATTACACAGTTATCTTTTAATATTTTATAGGAAACATGAAAATGGCAATTACTTTAGATGCTACTTCACGTACTGACTTAGGAAGAGGTGCGAGCCGCCGCCTACGTCGTGAGTTCAAAACTCCAGCTATCATCATCGGTGAAGGCAAAGACGCTTTATCAATTACCTTAGATGAGAAGAAAGTTATTACTGCTTCTTTAAAGGATGAGTTCTACAAAGAAGTAGAAATCAATTTAGACGGCAAGTCAATCAAGGTTAAGCCTGTTGACATTCAGCGTCACCCAGTTTCAGAGCGTATCTTACACATCGATTTCCAGCGTATCTAATAATTTTTGATACCTAAGTAAGATATATGAAAGCCATTCTTGCAAAGAGAGTGGCTTTTTTCATATATTGTATATAGATATTTATTATTTGTCCTGTTTGTTTCATCGTGACATTGAATTGTATAGATACAGTCACCATTTACTAAAGGACACAAGTTTAAAGACAGAACTTAGCTTTATTCATTTGTAGTATTGTCTAATGTAGTTTTGTCAAAGCCTAGAGCTAACATTCTTATAACACTAAAGCTTGTAGCACTGTAGCAGTCTTTGTAGGGAAAAGTTTCATGTCAGATAATCTTTGTTTAGGTCATATGATTGAGCGTAAGGTCGTTGATATTACCGATCAGGGCGCTTTTGTTGATGCTGGTGCATTTGGTGATCTTTTCGTACCTCATAAGCAATTACCTAAAGATCTTAAAATAGGTGACATGCTAAGAGTGTTCCTTTACAAGGATGGTGGTCGAGTTTTAGCTACTGCAAGACATCCATATCTTGAGGTGGGAATGGTAGGTCGCCTTACCGTTACCTCAATTGATTGCGGTACTGTATATATGGATCTTGGTATTCCAAAAGAGCTCGTAGTTCCTGTTTCAGAACAGCGTTCTGCTTTTGAAGTAGGTATGTCTGTTTTAATTTTGGTTACCATGGATGAACAAGGCAGACTCTTTGGAACTCAGCGCTATAACTCTTATATTCGAGACACCTCTAAAAAAGGCGAGTTTAAAGTAGGTCAGAGAGTAATAGCAGTTGCTGTATCTCATACACCATTAGGCTACAGAATGGTGGTAAATGACTCTGTTTATGGTCTTTTGTATAAGTCTGATGTCAAGACTCCAATTAGAATTGGTAAGAGACTTGATGGCTATATCATTAAGATCAGAGAAGATGGCAAATTAGATGTGTCACTACAGGAGCCTGGTCTTTCTGGTATTGAGCATGCAGCAAGTCTTTTATTGAGAATTTTAAAGACTTCAAACGGTTTCTTAGCTTTTAATGATAAGTCTCAGCCTCAGGACATTGAGGATTACCTGCACATGTCAAAAGGCAAGTTTAAAAAAGCTATTGGCAACCTCTATAAATTAAGATTGATTGAGATGGTTGATGATGGCATTAAGTTAACTCAAGAAGGTACTGACTACGTAAATAAAAACAGTCAGCAAAACAGTTAACTGTTTAAGTATTGATAGTAATGAGTAGTCAAATTATAGTATAGGCATTTTAGGTTACTCAAAAGTGATTTTTAGATAAGGATAATGATGGAATTTCTATATTCTTTAGCACTATATTCAAGCAAGCTGGTAGTTACAGTAGCTTTAATTCTCTTTGGTCTTATAACTCTTTTAATGGCAGTTAAAGGTCTTAAATCTGCTAAAAAAGATAACGAAGATAAACTAAAGTTCACCGATCTTAAAAAAGAGTTCAAAGAGCGTAAACAGGATCTTGAGGATGCTATCTTTGAGGCGGATACCTCAAAATCTGAAAAAGAAAAGAAAGCTTACTTAAAGCAAAAAGCAAAAGACGAGAAAAAAGATCCTAACAAAGATGAAAAAGCCTTAAAAGAAAAGATTGAGAAGGCTGAAAAAGAAGGTAAGTTCTGTCCAGAGAAAGTCTTTGTCATTGAGTTTTACGGTGATCCTAAAGCAAGTTCTCAGGATGACTTTATCAAAGAGATTAATGCTGTTCTTGATGTGGCAACAGACAAGGATGAGTTAATTCTAAATCTTGAGTCACCTGGTGGTGTAGTAAACGGCTATGGTTTATTAGCTTCTCAATTAGAAAGAGTAAGATCAAAAGGAATTCATCTTACAGTCTGTGTCGATAATGTAGCAGCTTCAGGTGGCTATTTAATGTCATGCGTTGCTAATAAGATTGTAGCAGCTCCTTTCTCTTATGTAGGCTCAATCGGTGTTGTAGCTCAAATCCCAAACTTTAATAAAGTATTAAAGAAACATGATATTGATTATGAGCAGGTAACTGCTGGTAAATACAAGCGTACTCTAACTATGTTCGGTGAGAATACTGAGGAAGGTAGAGAGAAATTCCGTCAGGAGCTTGTAATGATCCATGACAGATTTAAGGCTATTGTTGCAAAATATCGTCCAAATATGGATGTAGAGCAGTTTGCAACTGGCGAATTCTGGTTGGCAACTGATGCTAAAGAGCGTGGTTTAGTTGACCAAATTGACACTTTTGATGCATATTTACAGAAAACAGTAGAATTTACAAAAGTTTGTGCTATAAAGATTAGCATTGAACATGAAGAAAAGAAGTCATTTGTAGATATCATTAAAAAGTTTTTTATGGCCAAAACCTGGACTAAAGCAATTAAAAATGAAGTTCAGGATACTATTATTGAACAAGATACAGGCCGTTTTTAAGAGAAAAAGGATTTTTACAATGGGTAAATCGCTGGTAATCGTGGAGTCTCCATCTAAGGCAACTATCATCAATCGCTATTTAGGCGATGATTATGTAGTTCGCGCTAGTGTCGGCCATATCAGAGATTTGGCCAACGGTTCATCCTCAAAGACAGAAACAGCTGATGGCAAAAAGGTCAAGCTTACTAAAGAAGAAACTTTAGTCAAGAACATGGGTATCGATCCAAATAATCATTGGAAAGCTAACTATGCGATCATGCCTGACAAGCAAAAGGTAGTAGCTGAACTTAAAAAACTCTCAAAAGATGCTGACAAAGTATATCTTGCAACCGATTTGGATAGAGAGGGAGAGGCTATTGCATGGCACTTAAGAGAAGTCTTAGGTGGTAAGGATGACAAGTATTTAAGAGTTAAATATCCTGAAATTACCAAAGCTGCGATTGCTAAAGCTTTTGAAAATCCTGGCCGTATCAACATGGATTTAGTCAATGCTCAGCAGACACGCAGATTCTTAGATAGAGTTGTGGGCTTTATGGTTTCACCTCTATTATGGAAGAAAGTAGCTCGTGGTCTGTCAGCAGGTCGCGTGCAGTCTGTAGCTGTTGAGTTAATCGTTGACAGAGAGCGTGAAATTAAAGCATTTATTCCTGAAGAGTACTGGAATATTGATGCTGTTACCTTAAATCATGATGGTGAGAGCTTAAAGTTAGCTTTAACCTCAAAGAACGGTAAGAAAGTTGAGATCCACAATAAAGATGAAGCAAACTCTATTTTAGATTATCTAAAGTCAGTTCCATTTATTGTTTCAAAGATTGAAACGAAAAAAGGCAAGCAGTCAGCTCTACCTCCATTTACCACCTCAACCTTACAACAGGTTGCAAACCAGAAATTAGGTTTCTCTGTACGTAGAACCATGACAGTAGCTCAGCACTTGTATGAGCAAGGTTTAATTACCTATATGCGTACTGATAGTGTTAACTTGTCAGCTGAAGCTATTGCTGCTGCTCGTGACATTATTAAGAGAAACTTTGGTGATAAGTACGTACCTGAAAAGCCAAATTACTATAAGTCAAAAGAATCAGCTCAGGAAGCTCACGAAGCAATTCGTCCTTCACACCCATTAGATCCACTGCCAGCTCACATTGATAGAGATGGTCAGAGATTATTTGATCTGATTAAAGCAAGATATTTAGCTTCACAGATGACTCCTCAAGAGTATGAAACTACTAATGTATCTGTAGATGCAGGTGGTTATACCTTTAGAGTATCAGGTAAGCATGTAACCTTTGATGGTTTCAAGCGTGTATATAACTTCAACAAGAATGAAGAAGTACTACTCCCAGAATTAAAAGAAGGTGAGACCTTAAAAGTTGAAGAGTTATTACCATCACAGCACTTTACACAGCCTCCAGCTCGTTTCTCTGAGGCAAGCTTAGTAAAAGAGCTTGAAAAGGATGGTATCGGCAGACCATCTACCTATGCCTCAATTATTTCAACCATTCAGGAGCGTGGTTATGTAACCATTAACCATGGTCGTTTCTATGCTGAGAGAATGGGCGAGATTGTAACTGACAGATTACGTTTTAGCTTTAAAGATCTTATGGATAAGAACTTTACCGCTTCTATGGAAAACAATCTTGATGAGATCGCAGAAGGTAAGCAGAACTGGTTAAACAGCCTTGATAACTTCTACAAATCCTTTGAAGTTGAACTTGAAAAGGCTACAAAACCAGCATCAGATGGTGGTATGCCTGAGAATAAGCCTTTAGAGATTAAAGAGTTTACCTGTCCAGAGTGTGGCAAATACCATATGGCTGTACAGTCAGGTAAGACAGGTATGTTCCTAAGCTGTTTAGGTTACTATGACAAGAACGTAAAAGCAGCTGATAGATGTCATAAGACTTTAAATTTAAGAGCTTTAGATATTGGTGCTCTAAACTCTAAGAACATCACAGATGAGGAAGAGGCTAATATCTTACGTTCTCGTCCTCGTTGCAATAAGTGTCATTCAGTAATGGATACTTATATCATCGATGAAACTCACAAGCTACACCTGTGCTCAACTCCAAATTGTGGAGGTTATTTATTAGAGACCGGTAAGTTTGACTCTGAGATTGAAAAAGGTCCAGAGATCCCTTGCGAGAAGTGTGGTCATACCATGGTGTTAAAAGAAGGTCGTTTTGGTAAATATATGGCCTGCACCAACAAAGAATGTGGCAACACCAGAAAGATCTTAAAGAACGGTCAGGTAGCTCCTCCACGTGAAGATCCTGTAGATATGCCAGATTTATTATGTAAGACTGAAGGTTCTCATTACGTATTGCGTGATGGTGCTGCAGGCTTATTCTTAGCAGCTCACAACTTCCCTAAGGTACGTGAAACCCGTCCTCCTAAGGTAATCGAGCTTCTAAATCATCGAGATAAGCTCTCTCCTAAGTTCTATTATCTAGCTGATGCTCCAGCTTATGATAATGACGGTAATGAGACTGAGATTAGATTTAGCCGTAAGTCTAAAAAGCAGTACATCATGTCTGTAGATAAAGAGGGTAAGCCTACTTCATTTGTTGCCTTCTATAATGAGAATGACAAGAAGTGGGAAGTACAGGAACCTGTAAAGGCTACTACAAAGAAGTCTGTAGCTAAAAAGACTGTTGCTAAAAAGACTACAACTAGGAAGTCTACAGCCAAAAAGACTACTGTCAAAAAGAATACCAAGAAAGCTTAACAGGCACTGGTAGGATTGATTTAAGATGTAAAGATGGGAACTCAGTTGAGCTCCCATTTTTGTAATTGCAGATTAACTATGCAGATTGACTAACTAACTAGCTAGGCTGAAACATCAGAATAAGCTAAAACTTCAGATTAAGTCTAAACTTAAGATTAAAGATCCATAGGGTAGTTCTTAATCTTATTGATGAGTTTTAACTCTTCATCTGAATTCTCATTAACAGAGTTTGAGAGATATTTAAGCTCTGTAGCATAATTTGGTAACTGCTTTTCAAGCATAGCAGCACATACCTTAAAATAAGCTGTAAGCTCACTGTCTAAGAGTGTTCCTTTGTAGTTATTGCCTCTGAATAAAAAGACAATATTTCTGTAATTGCTGCTAGTTGTAAGTGGAGCTGCTACTACTGCACCTTTGTTATTGTTAAATAAGATCTTTTGATACTCTTCATACTCTTTTTGAGAAAAGTCTTTAAAGAACTCTTTTGAGTAATTCTTAATCTCATCCCATTTAACACTCTCAAGATTAGCATTAGATAAAAAGTTAGTAATTTGTGCTAAAGGAATATTAACTAATGCTTGGCGTTCCTGAGTTAAGACGGTAGCAGGTGAGAGTACTCCAAAATCATCTAATCTGTAGTACTTGCGTCTTACCTCATTACCGTCAAAGTACAGAGCATCGATATCATTACCATTAAGTGACAGTGGTTTTAATACTTCTAAGCTTCGTTCTTTAACATTGTATTCTACTAAGAACTTGCCTTGAGCTATAGCTTTGTTTAGCTGTTCTCCCTTTTGAGCATGAGGTCTTGTCATGTAGTTTAATAGCGCAGTTTGCTTAAGATTTAACTCTTTTACTATATGAATTAAAGCTCTCAATCTACCTAATCTGTCGTAGATTGATAACTTCTCTTTAAACCCGTACACAAAAGCACACTTTAAAAGGGAATCGGTATTCAGACATTTACCATCGGTAAAGAGCTCTGAGAGTTTTAAAACTTTATTTACATCTGTTAGTGCGTAGACATTATCTAAGATAGTAGGTTCTCTGAATTGTCTAAGACACATGCTCTCTAGGATTTTTAAATTACGAATAGACCAGGTAAAGATGGTTACATTGGGATTATGTAAGATCTTTTCAGCTTCATCTAAGAATTTTTCGATGCTAAGACCATTTTTAATGGTGTAAGGATCGATACCTTGAGTGAAAAGATAACTTGGACTTGGTAATCTGTAGTCATAACCTTTACAGGTAATAAGCTCGTTTTTATCGATAATATTAAAGTTCAAATCTGTTAATACATAGGATAATGAATACAGACTTGGGTATTTATCATCAGGTGAGGTTACTGGCTCTGGAAGTAAAAATAGTAACTTTCTATCGTAGTTTATCATTGTAAAACTGACTACATCTATTCAATTGTAAAATCAAAAAGTCTTTTAACTCTTATCTAAACTGATTCTGTTCAGAATTGTATTCAAAGCCTGCTGCTTTTAACTTTTCAGTAAGCTCATTCTTATCAATATCATTAGTAGCACATAGTTCATCTAATGATGAGTACTCATCACGCAACTGCATATTTACAGCTGATAACAGAATGAATGGATCCATGGTTTTAAAATTAGCTAAAGACATCATAATAAAATCCTCGCAAAGATCTAATTTAGTTTAGATACAGTATCGAAAATGTATTTGCCCACAATAATGCCACCTTCAGCGCTGTAGTGATTGTCATCTACAAACAAAGGCACTCCATTATCGTCATAGGTCTTGTAATAGCCGTTACCTAGCTCTAAAGGAACGTTTCTGTCGATATAAAAGACGTTATCACGACTGTCGGCAAAGGCCTTTAAAGCATCATTGGTGAGAGTGAACTTTTCACCTAAGCGGTTAGGAGTATTGTGGCATTTGTTCTTATCAATGATCTTTGATAAGAATGAATCTTTAAGATCAAGCTTTAAGCAATTAACTAAAGCTTTACTGGTGATGATGCCTTCTGATACGAGATAGAAGTTAAGATCTTTACGTTTATCTATTTCGTAGGCAAGATCGTCAATTAAGAACTTCAAGAAAGCTTTGTAGTTCTCAGTTGTATCCTTTAAAGAGAACTCTTTCATATAGAGGTTGTACTGTACATCCCAGCGGTTTGAGAGAATTACCTTATCTCCACTGTGCAACTTGCTTAAAATATCAATATAAGCATCATAGTAGTCTTTTCTAATGGTCTTATCTGTAAAGAAAGTGTCTTTTAGACTGTTAAAGTTTGGTCCATAAGCTAAAGTAGCATGTAAGACATAGAAATAAACAGGAAGCTTATTGATATTATTTACATAATAACGGTAGTGATCAGCATGACTGTCACCAATCATAAAGATATGAGGAGTTTCCTTCTGAAAACCTGAATGGGTGACATAGCTTCTTTCGTTATATCTTTTAACAGATGGAATATAGTCAGGATCTTTAACATCAATCTTATAGAGATCTGATTTACTCTCAGATCTCATGTAGTTTGTAAGATAGTTATTACCTTCGTTATGGTGAAAGTAAAAGTAGGAAACAAAGCAGAGTAAAAAGAGGGTAATTGTTACCTTGTAGTCTACCTTTCTCTTCTCAGTAAAGATGTAGGATAAAGCTGTAAAGATAAGAATAACTAGGATAACTATAGAGCAGCTTAATACTGTATCTGTATAACCACATCTTAGAGCAAAGACAAACAAAGGCCAGTGCCACAGGTATAGAGAGTAAGAACATCTTCCTAATAGAGTTAAAGGAGGAAGTCTTAATACAGAGTTCTTATTGTGAGACAAGATAACTAAAGCTGTACCTAACATAGTAGGTAGAGAGGTAGTTACAGTCCAAATGCCATTTTGAAGTTCTACAGTAAAGATAGAGGCAATGATAATTACAATACCTAAGACTTCACCTAATAAAGGTAAATAGGTATTTAATGAGAATACTCTCTTATAGACAATATCTTTATAGAAGAATAATACAGAGCCAAAGAATAACTCAAAGATACGGCATTGGGTTAAAAGGTAACCTTTACCATTACGAGAAACTATTACTGATGTAATAATAAGTAAGATAAAGGCTACTGTTAGAGCTAATGGTAATCTCTTTAATGAAAAGACTTTCTTTAATAAAAGTACAATTAAAGGAAAGAGAATATAGAACTGAATAGTTACAGCTAGATACCAGGTATGTAAGAGTAACTTATCAGATGAATCTAAAGCAAAGTAACCACCTGAGTTTGCAAATCTAAAGTTACCAATAAATAACAGGGCATTGGCAACTTCAATATTAAGTTCTTTATAAACTTCAGGAAAGAGTAAAAAGTAACCAATAATTAAGGTAAAGATACAAACGAAAAGTAATGGTGGAAGAATTCTAAGACATCGTCTTTTATAGAAAGCCAATAATGAAAAGTCATTATTACTTAGCTTATAAAAAACAGAAGAAGTAATGAGAAATCCTGAGATTACAAAAAAGATATCTACACCTAAGAATCCACCATCAAATAAGGTTGATTCTGTAAAATGTGCTGACTTTAAGAGGTCAAACAGGTGATAGAAAACTACTGCTAAAATTGCAATGGCTTTGAGGCCATCAATATCTAATCTTTGTTCTTTTGCCATTGTAGAAAAATAAAAGATCTCTAGAAATTGGTTCTAAGAGATCTTTTGTAAATACAACTATTCAATATCAAAAGAGATCTGTGATCTCATCTTTTTAACATTCTCTACAGCTTCATCAACTGTTTTGCCACGTGCTAGGCATACACCCATACGTCTTTCGCCATCGATATCTGGTTTACCAAATATTCTTAATTGTGAAGAAGGAGCCACAGCTAAAGCTTTGTCTAAATCCTTGTAGATAATGTCATCACCGGTACCTTCAGCTAATAATGCTGCTGATGCTGATGGACCATAGAAAGTGATCTTACCGATAGGCAGACCTAAAAGAGCTCTTACGTGCAGAGCAAACTCAGACATATCCTGAGAAATCATAGTTACCATACCGGTGTCATGAGGACGAGGTGATAACTCTGAGAAGATTACCTTATTACCACAGATAAACAACTCAACACCAAAGATACCATAGCCACCTAAAGCACTAACCACAGCAGAAGCAATTCTCTTAGCTTCCATCAGTACTTCCTCAGATAGAAGTTCTGGCTGCCATGACTCATGGTAATCTCCATTTACCTGATGATGTCCTACTGGCTCACAGAAATGAATACCATCAACAGCATTTACGGTAAGTAAGGTGATCTCTCTATCAAACTGTACAAAACCTTCAACAATCACACGACCTAAACCGCCACGACCGTGTTCAACAGCCTCTTTAAATGAGTCTTCGATATCAGCTTCAGACTTTAATACGCTCTGACCTTTACCTGATGAACTCATGATAGGTTTCATAAT
The DNA here is from genome assembly GCA_050873645.1 of Succinivibrio sp. Taxonomy (GTDB): domain Bacteria; phylum Pseudomonadota; class Gammaproteobacteria; order Enterobacterales; family Succinivibrionaceae; genus Succinivibrio. The sequence goes on from JBNMJE010000054.1 coordinate 11,598, forward strand.
GCACGGAAAACCGATCTTATGGATGTTTTCTTTTACTTCTTCAACAGTTGAAGCAAAGAAATATGGTGATGTAGGTAGAGACAGCTCTTCAGCAGCTAAAGTTCTGATAGCTTCTCTGTTCATGGTGATGTTAGCAGCTCTAGCTGATGGTACTACGTTAAACCCACGCTCTTCTAATGCTACTAAGGTCTCGGTTGAAATAGCTTCAATTTCAGGAATAATGTAGTCTGGATTTACTTTTAAAATCAGTTTCTCAAGTTCATTAGGATCACGCATATCAATGACAGCACGGTGCTGAGCTACCTGCATAGCAGGTGCATTATCGTATCTGTCGCAAGCTGTTACATCAATGCCGTAACGCAAGAGTTCGATAGCTACTTCTTTTCCAAGTTCACCTGAACCTAACAGTAAAGCTTTAGTTGAATGTTTGTGATAGTCAATGGTAATTGAGCAAGACATAAGATTACTCCTTTAAAATATGCCGTCATTATAGCTTATAATTGACTTAATATTTTGATTTTTAAAATTTTTGGTGAATTGTTCTATGAAAATTCTTTGCGATATAGCTTTACCAAACTCAGTTGAAGTTTTCTCTCAGTACGGAGAGGTTCTTTTAAAAAAAGGTCGTGAAATCAATTGTGATGATCTTGAAGATGTTGATGTTTTAATTACGCGCTCAATCACTAAGGTAAACGCTGATCTTCTAAAGAAAGCTCATAAGCTAAAGTTTGTAGGTACAGCTACAGCTGGTATGGATCACTTTGATACCAAGCTTTTAGATTCATTACATATTCCTTATACCAACGCAGAAGGCTCAAACTGTGAGAGTGTGGGGGATTACATTCTGTCCGTACTGTTAGTTATGGCTCAAAGATACGCTCTTACCTTTGAAGGTATGAGTATTGGTATCGTAGGCTGTGGTCATGTAGGAGCACAAGTTGAGAACAAAGCAAAAGCTCTAGGTCTTAAGATCTTTAAATGTGACCCTCCAAGATATAGAAATGGAGACTCAACATGCAATGCTACTTTAAAAGATTGTCTTAATTGTGACATCGTGACCTTACATGTACCTTTAATTAAAGAAGGTACAGATAAGACCTTGTACATGATAGGAGAGAATGAGCTTAAATCATTAAAGACTGGAGCTTTCTTCTTTAACGCATCCCGTGGCAATGTAGTTGATAATGAAGCTTTATCAAAAGTTCTAGATGAGAGATCTGATCTTAAAGTCTGGCTTGATGTCTTTGAAGGTGAACCTGAGATCAAGGTAAAGTCACTTTTATCAAAGGTAGATGGTGCTACAGCTCATATTGCAGGCTACTCTTATGAATCAAAAAGAAGGGCAAATGTGATGTTAGCTCACTCTATGGCAAAAGCTTTAAATCTTGAAGAGCCAAAACCATATAGAATGCCAAAAGCAGAAATTGAAAATGTTGACTTAGGCAATGTAGAGACTCTTGATCTTGATTTAATCTCAAGACTTGTATTCTCTGTTTATGATGTAAGACGTGACAGCTTTAAATTTAAGAATGCTTTTACTGATGGTAAATCTTTTGATGCAATGCGACAGAATTACCGTGAAAGACGAGAGTTATCTTCAGTTACCATAAAAAATGCTCCTGAAAAATTCAGAAGCACCTTGTCTTTATTAGGTTTTACAGTTGCTTAAGCCCTAAAGCAGTTTGTAGGAGCAATCTTACAAACTGCCCTTAAATCTCAGCAAGTTCTTTTCTTTGCTCTTTATTAAGAGTAATCAGACCATCATGATCAAGACTTGTAAGTAAAGCCTTACAGCCATCTAAAATTTCGGTATAAGCCTTTTCAAAATCTCTTGTATACCATGGATCATCAATGTCTTTTGGTGAGTCTGTAAAGTCTAGAAGTAAATAAACTTTGCTTTTGTCTGTCTTTGGGTACAGTGCATAAAGATTGTCTAAATTAAACTGCTCCATAGCAATAATATAGTCAAAATCTCTTAGATCTTGAATTGTCACCTGTCTTGCTCTTTTAGCAGAGCAATCAATACCTTTTTGACGCAGTAATGCTTTGACAGGAGGGTAAACACCATTACCGATTTCTTCTTGTGAAGTTGCAGCAGAGCAAATAACGAAATCATCCTCAAGATTTAGCTTTTTTACTAACTCTTTTAGAACAAATTCTGCCATAGGTGAGCGACAAATATTTCCATGACAAAGGAAAAGCACTTTAAACATACAAATCCTTAAATAAAGACTCTTGATCCAGTTAGATGATATTAACCTGTAATCATAGATCTTTTAATTGAAAAATAAAAGAAA
>JBNMJE010000055.1:0-13866 GCA_050873645.1 Succinivibrio sp.
ATACTGTGGATATTTCATAAAAATTCTTTTCCCAACTTTTTAAATAGCGCTTATCTTGTACCAAACTGCGCTAATAATCTTACTGTCTTAACTATTTATATCTTTTCTACGTCTTTATAAATTAGCTAAAGACAAAACTTTCATCCTTACTTTTTAGGTGGATTATCTTTAGGAGATTCTTTACAATCCATATTCTTACTGCCTTTTACAGTAGTACATGACAGTGAGAGTTTAATTGGTTGCTTGTCACTTTCCTCTGCCTCAGGAGAGTCTTTTATAGACTCAAGTCTTGTGGATTTTATAAGACCTGTAGCCCCTATCTTTAGGTATAAGTCACTCATGGTAGCTAACATACCTGTATCTATCTTCATGATATATTTTCGAGGATCTAAGGTCTTGCTGTCCTTATCTGCAAAAGGCAGATTAGCAATCAAAACTAAATGACTAGGTTCTTTTTCCATGATGCGCTCAAAGACTTCACTATCACCTTTTAAGGTCTTAGCTTTTAAGTCCTGAGCTGAAAAATGCATGGTATATGGCTCAAGATAGCCTCTTAAAGATGAATCATTCTCAAAATATCTATCTACAGGATAGGATGAGAACTTTACAGCATCAGATTCTGATAAACCTGCAATATCCACCTCTACAGAAGGATAAGTTCCGTATTTTTTAACTAACTCCTGCGAGGGAGTTACGGTAATATCAAATTTAGGATAGCTGCTACATGCTGTTATGAGCATGGTAGACAGCACCCCCATCATGATTATGATTTTTTTCATTCTCTATTCTTTTTCAATAGGTCCATCTACAGGTTCATCTTCAAACTTATAGACAAATTTGCCATCGACACTGTCAGCTTCAACAGAGATTACCTTTCTACCATTCATGGTCTTCTCTAAGAACTCTGAGCTAATCTCAGGTAATAAATCATTACTGATAATAGCATCAATCATACGGGCACCTGAGGCAATGTTGTTGCATCTTGAGATGATTTCATCACGCAATGCCTGAGTAAAGACAAAGGTAGCCTGATAGTTCTCTTTGACTCTCTTTACTATCTTTGAGAGTTTCAAATCAATAATATGGTTAAGACTCTTCTTGGTTAAAGGATAGTAAGGAACAATACTCATTCGACCAATTAATGCTGCTGGGAAGACTTTGTACATTGCAGGACGAGCAGCCTTCTCTAGAGTATCGACATCAGGCAGATGATCTTCATCCTGACATAAAGCCATGATCTCATTGTCACCTACGTTGGTAGTTAAGATGATGACAGTGTTTCTAAAGTTAACTAAACGACCTTCACCATCTTCCATCTGTCCTTTATCAAAGACCTGGAAGAACAGTTCATGTACGTCTTTATGAGCCTTTTCAACCTCATCTAATAAGACTACGCTATATGGCTTACGTCTTACCGCTTCGGTTAAAACACCACCTTCACCATAACCTACATATCCTGGAGGCGCACCTTTTAGGGTTGATACAGTATGAGCTTCCTGGAACTCACTCATATTGATAGTAATCAGGTTCTTCTCTGAGCCATATAATGTCTCTGCTAAGGTTAAAGCTGTCTCAGTCTTACCTACACCTGAAGGACCTGCTAACATAATTACTGCAATAGGCTTATTAGGATCACCTAAAGATGCTCTTGCAGTAGTAATTCTCTTAGCGATAAGCTCAAGTCCATGATCCTGACCTATAACTCTCTGCTTCATAATGTCAGCTAATGAGAGCACAGACTTAATCTCATCTTTTACCATCTTGCCTAATGGGATACCAGTCCACTCTGAAATAACTGAAGCTACAGCCTGAGAGTCAACCTCTGGTAAGAACATTGGGCTTTCCCCCTGAAGCTCATTTAAAGCTTTACGCAAAGCTACAAGCTCTTCGCGTTTTTTAGCTTTCTCTTCTTCTGATACTGGGTTGTCATTTACAAACTCATTACGTAGAGAAATATAGTTTTGAGCAGCCTCTTTTATCTTTGCTAAAAGTGCAGTTTTTTCATCTAATTTAGACTTGGTGTCTGCAATCTTTTTTAAGACATCATCTAACTTATCTTTAGATTCAAAGCCTGAAGCATCCTCTTTTTCTAAGATCTCTTTTTGAGTATTTAAGAGATCTAAGTTGCGACGTAAATACTCTATTGCATAAGGCTCTGAGCTTTGTGATAAAGATACCTTAGCACAGGCTGTGTCTAACACAGATACAGCTTTATCAGGTAACTGTCTTGAAGGTATGTAGCGACGAGAGAGCTTTACAGCAGATTCAAGAGCTTCATCTAACACGGTTACATGATGGAAGTTTTGCAATGGAGTTACCATGCCACGCATCATGGCAATAGCTTTATTGTCATCAGGCTCATCTACTAAGATCTTTTCAAAACGGCGAGAGAGTGCAGGATCTTTTTCAAAATACTTTACGTACTCTTTCCAGGTAGTAGCTGCTACACAGCGCAACTGTCCACGGGCAAGAGCAGGCTTTAAGAGGTTAGCAGCATCATTCTGACCTGCTTGGCCTCCAGCTCCTACTAAGGTATGAGCTTCATCTATAAATAGAATAATTGGAGTATCTGAGTGTTGAACCTCTTCAATTACCTGTTTTAGACGGTTTTCAAACTCACCTTTCATAGAAGCGCCAGCCTGTAAAAGGCCGATATCTAAAGATAAGAGCTTGCATCCTTTTAAGCTGTCAGGTACGTCCCCACTTGCAAGACGACAGGCAAAGCCTTCTACAACAGCGGTTTTACCAACACCTGCTTCACCTGTAAGGATAGGATTGTTCTGTCGACGACGTAAGAGAATATCAATAATTTTACGAATTTCCTCGTCACGACCGACGATGTTATCAATCTTACCTTCTTTAGCTTTAGCGGTAAGATCCTGAGTATATAAGGATAAAGCTTCACCTTTGCCAAGAGCAGGCTCAGACATCATTTTACCTACCTGTCCAGTTGAAGCAGTATTAGTAGCTACAACTGATGCCTCATCAGAGTTTTTAACAGTATCAGCAAAATTATCCACTAAAAGATCTGCATTTATCTTTTTAAACTCTGAAGAGATTGCATGTAAGGTTCTAGCTAATTCTGGATTCTGCTTTAGAGCAATAATTAAATGGCCAGTTCTAATAGCAGCATCAGAATAAACTAAAGAGCATACCATCCATGCTTCTTTAATCATCTTTTCAAAATCAGATGAGAAATCCTCAATGGAGCTTGCGCCTCGTGGCAGAGCATCCATAGCTTCGATTAAATCCTGAGCTAACTTTCCTTCATCAAGATTAAAAGCACTGATGATCTGGTGTAAATCAGTGTTTTTTGACAATAAGATCTGATTTATAAAATGGCATAACTCCACATATGGATTAGTGCGGGTTTTACACAAGACAGTTGCACTTTCTAAAGCCTGATAAGCGACTTTATCTAATTTTTTAAAGAGCGCTACACGTTTTAATTTCATAAAATACCTCTCTTTTGAAAGGAGACTTAAATTCTTAGTTCTGATAAATTAAGCAGGACTTATAGAGCCTACCTTAACTAATCGATATTCTTCATTGCCTATTTTTGATATTAAGTGACAACTCTGACCTAGCGCAAATTTTCCATTAAGATTTAACATTTTTATGCTAGGTGCTTCAATTTTTAGATAGATATCAAATCCTAATGGTCTGTCAAGGTACAATTGCACTATTTCAACTAACTGCAAGTACAGTTTTCGCCCTGGCATAAAATCAAAGCTTTTATCAAAAGATATCGGTCCTATAGTAATGGCAAAACTCTTACTTTTAGACAGATAGTGAGAGCCTAACTGAGTATTTACTCCCAAGCGTAAGTCCTTGCTTTTTACAAGGCGCAAGCGGTACTCCTGAGGGATCACATAACTTTTTTCTACAAAACTCTTTAACTCAATTTTTTCACCAAAAAAGTTATGCAAAACATGGCGCAGGCCGTCTGCACTACGATTCTTTAAAGATAAAAAGTTCACCATAGACTTGATGGTGAAATGAGGTAAAGAGCTTTTTTCGCGCTTACTTGAACAGGTAAGCAGCATCATCAATTTTTCTAACTTGCTGTTTTCTCTGTCAAAGGCAACCGCCATTTCATTTTCAGAGAAGGCTTTATAAAACAGCGTTAAAAATCTGTGATTGATGATGTCTAAAAAACGGCGTGTTGCTGAATCATAATCATGAAAGGTTCTCTTTCTGACATAATCTGTAATATCTAAAGGCATTGGTCCATTCACGCCTAAAAGACCAAAGAAATAAACTAAGAGTAATAACTCTTCGTTCTGATGAGTATGATCATCTTCAATGACAGCAAGCGAGGTCTCAGGAAAGCGCAGATATGGCATCTGACCTAAACGCACAGCTTCATTCTCAGGGCCTTTAGCTTCACCTAATCTTGGCAGATCAGAACGCAGATTTTCAATAAGACGCATCAGGTAAAAGAAATCAGGCTCTCCTTTGCCCTGTTTTAGTCTTGATGAGTATTTATTGACTAGTCGTTTAAGCTCTTGCATGAATATACAACTCCGCGCTCATTTGCGACTAATTCAATATTCAAAGGCAAATTGATTGAGGTAAATGACATCAATAAACTTGCAATTACCTTTGAGAAGACAAAGAAACCTACACCTTCTAATTCCTTTTTAGAAAATGAAAGACGTACGTTATAGCCGTTTTCAAAATAAACACAGCCTTTTGAAATAAATCTGAAGACTCTGTTTTCAATTTCAACTTTATTTAAAGCTTCAACTAGATTTGCTGTTTCGTTATCTTTTCTGGTACTAAACAGTGAAATCATGGACTTTAGATTATCAAGACAAACACTGTTGCCGCCACTTAACATGGAAGCAAAATTCTGCATCAGATAAGTAGCCTGCTTTAATTCATCTTTGGCACTTCTGCTTAAGATTGAATTCTGAGGCTTAGTAGGATTACTGATTAGCTTTAGTTTCTTTAACTTATCTAAAGTCTGGCAGGAGAAAGTATCCTTTGCAGAGATAAACAAAGGTAAATCAGCATTAGTACAGCGACACTGTGCACTAAACTGCAGCTCTTCGGACATATGGGACTTAAAGTCCTCTCCTGACACTGTTACAAAGCATTCAGACTTGTTGTAGCCTGAGCGCACAGAGGATGTAAGCCCGCTTTGTCTTTGCTTGCGATTAACACTAAAGAAGTTTCGATACTCCCCATTCTCAGTTTCAGATACACCTGCTGTTGTAAAGAAAGGATAAGCAGAGAACAGATACTGATTTGATTCATTGAAAAACTCTAACTTACTGATAGAGCTTATTTCATAATCAAGTTGAGAGGTAGCCTGTGCACTTACATTCACCTCATAGTTATCTTTTAAAATTACTCTGTCTGAGCGTTTTGAAAAGAGGTTTATAAGAGGAATGCAGTTTAAGAGTACAGACTCCTGTAAGACTCTGCTCTCTAAAGAAATATCACTTTGCTTTTTTAGGACAAAGACTAATTCTAAAGAATTAGTTTTTAACTCTTTTACAAGTTTGCCAAGTCCCTTTAATCTTATGAATTTGAAAAACTCTGGATAGGCACTAAATGCAATTAAAAGAGAAATTCCTGACAGAGACTTTGATGAAAACAGTGAGACATGCTCTTTTTCATCTAAGATTGAATATTCAAAAGACAAATCATCTGTTTTTATATATTCATAAGAACTGTTATTGCCATTATTTACTTTTACGTAAACAGCTTCTACCTGAGTAAACAGTAATTCACTCAAAGCAGAGGCATCTTGATCATTTAAATTTAAGTAAAGATCTAAGTTATTAGAGCTACTCTGCTCATATAAAGCTAAATTTGATAGAGATAAGGAAAAGCTTGCAGTAGCACCTTCAACGTCAAGAGAGAGTAATCTTGAGTCATGACCTAAAAATTGAGCTTTATCTAAAACACAGGTATTTAAAGTAGTATTAAAGACAGATTCAAACTTTACAGTAGTACCTAAGACACTGCCGTCTTTTACAAATTCAGTATTTCTTTGAATGATGTTTAGAGAGTCACTAACACCATCCTGAGCTTTAATCACACAGGCAGATGGGATTTGTGACAGCACATCAGGTGCTAATGAGGATAACAAGGTCTCCAAAAAACGGTAGGAGCCATCATCTAGTTTTTTCTCAACTCTTGCACTTAAGAATGCAGTTCCTTCTAATAATCTTTCAATAAAAGGATCCTGACACTCAAGAGAGCTTATATCTAATCTTGAGGCAATCTTTGGATATTCTTTGGCAAACTCAGCGCCTGACTTTCTAATAAAAGACAGGTTATCGCTGTAGTAGTCCAGAAAATCTTTGCTCATGAGTTATCTTGTCCTTTATCTACGGTTGCAAGTCCAGTCTCAAGATCTAAATCAGAAATGCATATAAACTCACCTTCTAGAGCTTTTACAGCGTATTTACCGGTAATTTCCAAGGCAAAGACACTCTTAGAACGAGGATTGTCACTGTTTAAGATTTTGACTTTTATTGAACCTTTTTCAAGTCTTGGCTCAAACAGTTTTAACTGATGAGTAATTTCATCACAAATTCTGTTTAATTCTCCTATAGAATTGGAACGGCCACAAAAGTCAGTAATGCCGTAGCCTAAAACAGAATTTGCAATCTCTTCGTTATATTTAAGATCTGATAACTGAGGTCTGCTTCTTGAATTTAAAAGCACACTTACATTGTCTACGATTTCTTGTCTAATCTTTTCAAGAGGCACAAAGCGGTCTAAAGTATCTATTCTTGACTGTGGATTATCATCAGCAAGTCTGGTTAAGATACATGGAACATATTTATCTTTTACAGATACAGCCACTTTAAAACCTGCATTTATACATCTTAAAAAGACTAGACAGGACGGCACATAGTGTCGTCCCATCTTGTCTATAAACTTAAAACAAAACTAATTTAAGATTCTAATTAGCCGTTCTCAACCTGGTTGTAGCTTGCCTCAACAGCACCATCCTTGGTGTTATCAGGCTTAATAGCAGTGCACTTCCAAGTGATCTTGCCTGCAATTAAAGATACCTCTTCAACTGGTAGCTCAACTGAACCTGGAACGTCATCAGCCTTACCTACATCTCTGGTTAATACTTTAGCTGAAGCGATCTTTACGTTCTCTAAAGTAACCTCATATACAGGAACCTGAAGACCTGCTACAGCACGGCATACAGCAAACTGAACTTTAGCTACTTTCTGACCTGACATACAGAACTGCTGAAGTTTTGGAGTAGCTTTATCCACCTGATGAATAAAGATAAATGGATCAAAATGGCCACGTCCTGATACATCAGTTGAACGACCAGCAGCAATTGGCTGTACAGAGCCATGTGAGAATTCTAATACTTCAATCCACTTAGAATGATTCTTATCATTTGACTCGCCATCAATACCGTCAATCTTTACAAAAAAATCGCTAGCCATAATTTTTATCTCCCATTACAGAAATTTTAAATACTTACCAAGCTCCTTATGTTTGTCCTAATCAAAGGAGCTTAGATCTTGATAAAAGAAACTATTTAGCTCCTGATGGAACCTTTGTAGTTAGTCTTAATGAAGTAGTAAGTCCCTCCAACTGATAGTGTGGTTTTAAGTAGAACTTGGCATTGTAATAACCAGGCTGTCCTTCAATATCTTCAACTGTAACCTTAGCCTCTGATAGAGGGTATTTAGCCTTTACCTCTTCTGAAGCATTAGGATCAGAGGTTACATAATTGCTGATCCAGTCTGATAACCAGCGTTCCATATCAGCTCTTTCTTTAAATGAGCCTACCTTGTCACGTACGATGCACTTTAAGTAATGAGCAAAGCGACTGGTTGCAAAGATATAAGGTAATCTTGCAGAAAGAGCAGCATTTGCTGAGGCATCAGGGTTATCGTATTCTTGTGGTTTGTTTACAGTCTGACCACCTACGAATACAGCATAATCAGTGTTCTTCCAGTAGCATAATGGTAAGAAACCATTCTTTGAAAGCTCTGCTTCACGTCTGTCGGTAATAGCAATTTCAGTAGGGCACTTCATAGCTACACCACCATCATCGGTTGGGAATGAGTGTGTAGGTAATGACTCTACAATACCGCCTGACTCAACACCACGGATACGAGCACACCAGCCATAGTCCTTAAATGAACGATTGATGTTTACGCCCATAGCATATGAAGCGTTCATCCAGTTGTATTTTGATGAATCGCCAGAACCTGTATCCTCAACAAAGTTAAAGCCTTCTACAGGATTGGTCTCAGGACCGTATGGGCTACGGCTTAATACTCTAGGTAGAGTTAAAGCAACATAACGGCTCTCATCAGACTCTCTAAATGATCTCCATGCAGCATACTCAGGAGTTGAGAAGATCTTGGTTAAATCACGTGGATTTGACAGATCTTGCCATGAATCTAAATTCATGATGGTAGGATCTGCTGCACTGATAAATGGAGCATGAGCTGCGCATGAAATCTTAGAAATACCCTTTAACAGCTCAATATCAGGAGCTGAATGATTAAAGTAGTAATCACCGATGATAGCGCCATATGGCTCACCACCTGCAGTACCGTACTCATCCTCGTATAAGCGCTTGAACAATGGGCTCTGATCCCAGGTAGCTCCTTTGAACTTTTTGATTGTCTTCAAAAGATCTTTTTTGCTGATGTTCATCACACGAACTTTTAAGCTATCAGATGTCTGAGTGTTATTTACTAAATAAGACAGACCTCTCCAAGAACTCTCGATATTCTCAAAGTCCTTGTGGTGAATGATCTCATTTACCTGTGCGCTTAACTTCTTATCAAGCTCAGCTATCATGCCCTCAATAGTTTTGATTGAGTTATCTGAAATTAAAGCCGCATTGCTCAATGCCTGCTGAACTAAAGTTTTAACTGCACCTTTTACAGCAGAATCAGCTTCTTCTGACTTAGGATTGAACTCTTTATTTAAAAGTTGCTCAAAGTCAGAGACTTCCATGGCTTGAGCTGTGCCTTGAGTTTTTTGTTCTAAAGTATCTGACATCTCTTATTCCTCTGCTTCGTTATCTTCAGTCTTTGGCTTTGCCTTTGCTGCTAGAGCCTTTAGTAAGGTTTCATCTTCTAATAACTTAGTGATAAGTTCTTCAGCACCAGTCTTACCATCCATATAACTTAATAGATTTGATAATTGGCGTCTTGCCTCTAACAGCTCTTTTACACCGTCAACTTTCTCAGCAACCTTATCAGGAGAGAAGTCATCCATGCTTTCAAAAGAAACATCAACAGCCAAGTTGCCCTCACCTGTCATTACATTAGGTACATTAAAAGCAACTCTAGGCTTGATGCTCTTCATTCTGTCGTCAAAGTTATCAGCATCGATATCGAGGAACTTCTTATCCTCAACTCTCTGATCTTTAGTAACTTCACTCTTACCTGAAAGATCTGCCATTACGCCCATTACAAATGGAAGATTAACTTTCTTCTCGGCGCCATAAAGTTCTACGTCATACTCTACTTGAACTCTAGGAGCTCGATTTTTGCCGATAAACTTCTGACTGCTGTTATTTGATGCCATAAAGTTTTTCTCCTTGATAATTAAATTCTGTTAGTTATCGCCATTGTCAGGTTTGACACCAAACTGCTCACGACCTCTGTCTAAGGCATTCTGATCGATTTCGCCTAACAGATCCATAAAGTTCATATTTGCCATCTTCAAAGCCCTGTTAATTAAGAAAGGAACAGGACTTGTTGGCTCAGCTACCTGGAAATACTCAGCACTCTTTTTCAAAAGCAATAAAGCATCATTACGATTTTTAACCTTGTAGCTTTCAAGATTAAAAGCCTGTGGTGCTAAAAGTGGATCTTGTGCTTTTAAAGCAACAGCCTTGGCATTTCCAGAATTTGTTTCATTAGCTACTAAAGCTTCATTTGAACCATTACTTAAACCTTGTTCATCTGAAGACTCAGTAGAATCAGCTAAAGACTGATTAGAATTTTTGATTACACTTGAATACAGGCTCTTTAAATAATTAAGTTCGTGATCCATGCTATCCATAGTGAGATAGCCTTTGTCGCCAACTTTTTCATTAAATATAGAACACAGATTCTGATTTATCACTAAAATCTGCTCAACTTTTTCAAGTTGTGCTGTAACTGAGCTTACAGGCACGGTTGCAATCTGAGCTAATAGAGAGGACAGGTCTTTATCCTCTTTTGAGTCTAAATAACCTGTAAGCACCAGATAATCTCTTAGAGTGTAATCAAGCTCTGGTACCAGTTTTAAATCACGAATATGAGCTTGTACATGATAAGCATCAGAAAATGCTCCATCTGTAGGTGAGAGCATTGCAAGAATATTGATACGCTCGGTAGGATCGTTATCATCGTCAGGATCGAGCTGTGGATAAAAGGTATCAAACTGCTCTTTTACAAGATATTCAATTAAGCTTAAACCGTCTTTGAGACCGTCAAGACCGAACAGGCATAATGATGATAGAGTAAAGAAAGAAGCTACTCTTAAATCTCTAGTCTTTGACCATAGAGATAAAGTGTTCTTATAAAGAGTTCTGTAATCAGGATCTTTACCTTCGATGACGCTGTCGCCCATTTCACTTTCTTCAGTTCCAAGAGCAAGTTCATCTAGCGCAAGATATAACTCATCATACTCACAATTCTCACCGCTCACGCTCTCTTGGCTCACTGGAGTTAAGAGTTTGTTGAATTCTTCAGCATTCAATCTTTCCACAGGTAAATCCTCACCAAAAATTTAATGCATGTACCACTATGGTTTTGATAATAGTAGTTTTTTGCATAAAAAAAAGCCATTTTTCTCACAAACGCTGATAAATACAAAGAATTCTAGTGATCAAGTTCAAATTTCCACTCTAATCGAAAGTAATACATATAAAATAAAGGCTTATATATGTCGTTTAAAACGATATAGTACAATTTACTATGCAAACTGATTTTTTTGTTCAAAAAGCCATATATTTCACAAAAAAATCCTAACTTTTGGTAAAAATCATTCAGATGGTAATGCTAGCTTTCGGAGCTTTCATGTTAATCTTCTGCAAAGTATCTGTAGCTAAAGTACCTAATGGTGTTGTTTTCAAATCTGCTATGGTGGCATGTATTGCAATCTTTGGTATTGCCTGGATGTCTAATACCTATTTCCAGCATGCAATGCCTGAGTTTAAAGCAGCCATTACTGATATGGTAAACACCTATCCATGGACTTTTGGTTTCGCGCTCTTTGCTGTATCTGTGGTTGTAAACTCACAGGCAGCTACCGCCAAGATCTTAATTCCTGTAGCACTAGCTTTATGACTGCCTGCATCAGTGCTGATTGGTCTGATGCCAGCTACCTATGCCTATTTCTTTATTCCAAATTACCCATCAGATATTGCAACAGTAAACTTCGATCCTACTGGAACCACTAAGATTGGTAAATACTACTTTAACCATTCTTTCATGTTCCTAGGTTTAGTAGGTGTAATTACAGCCTGTGCTGTAGGTTTAGCTTTAGGACAGATCTTGCTTTAGTCTAAAAGCAACAAGTTATAACTCCTAAGTCAAGGCTAACAACTTACGTTGCTAGCCTTTTATATGTAAGAGCTGAAATTACCTGTAGGAAGAACTCTAAAACAAACGCTTTATGCATTCTTCAGACAGCATAATGACAAGTAGATTGTTTTCTCTCCTTTGCATCCTGCTTATTATTTCTCATCGTTAACTATTAACAACAAAAATTGTCTAGGATATGTTTGATAAAAGTGAAAATATTAAGAAATAAAGCAATTCGTAGAAGAACGTTAAGAAAGGGAAATAATGATATTTGTTGATTGTTTGTATCAATAATAATGACAGTGTATTGACAATATACTATTATACTGCATAATATAATAACGTACTTCACGAAGAGGTATTATCTATGACAACAACAAATTTGAATATTAGAACAGACAAGTTTATAAAAGATCAGGCTGAAGAAATATTCAAAAAACTAGGTTTGAATATGACAACAGCCATAAATATGTTTCTAAGAACTGCTGTACGCGTACAGGGTATTCCTTTTGAGCTTAAATTGGATGAACCGAATGAAACTACAAAGTCAGCTATTGAAGAAGGAAGAAAAATAATGTCCACTCCTTCTGCTCAAAGATATTCTAGTATGGACGCTCTTAAGGCTGCATTGGAAGAATGAAATATGACGTTCAGTTTACAAATCAGTTCAAAAAGGATTTGAAACTTGCCAAAAAACAAAACAAATGTCTTGATAAACTGTTTGAAGTAATTGATATTTTGGCCAATGGCGGAACTCTAGAAGCAAAATACAAAGATCATGACTTGAAAGGCAACTATAAGGGGACTCGTGAATGCCACATAGAACCTGATTGGTTGCTTATTTACGAAATCCGTGGCGATTTACTTGTTCTGATGCTTTATCGTCTAGGCTCCCATTCAGAGTTGTTCTCAAAATAACATGCTCGGAGAATTCGTTCACAACAGATCATGAAAGCGAGCATTCTTCGCACAATCACATTTCTCGACAAAATCTCTTATTTTTAAAGAAATGATCTTTCTCGGTCCATGTGGCTTTCATAAAAAAGATAAATAATAAAACAGAGTTCCGTTCAAGGCTTCTTAACAGGGCATTACTTATGACCTGTTCCCACGTTTTGTTATAAAAACGCAATATTTTGAATTGAATTTTCCTTCTACATTAATACCTGCTTATAAGCATCAACCTCTTTTTTAGAGAAGCAACAAAGGTAGATATTCATAGTGTGATTTGGATGTGATGTTATCCACTCTTTAATACTATCTCTTGCTACTGTACAAGCCTCTAAAAGAGGATAACCGTACACACCGGTTGATATTCCACAAAAGCCAATACTACTTAAGTTCAGCTTTAAAGCCTCATCTAATGATCTTTTGTAGCATGAACCTAAAAGCAGTGGATCATCAGCACAATGCTGATAAACAGGTCCTACAGTATGGATGATGTAGTTAGCGCTCTTTATATTAAAAGCAGAAGTTACCTTAGCATCTCCTGTTCTGCATCCATTAAGTTTTATGCAGGCATCGTTCAATTGAGGACCTGCTGCCAGATGAATAGCTCCATCTACACCGCCACCACCTGCTAAAGCACAGTTTGCAGCATTTACAATACCATCAGCATAAACATCTAAAACGCCACCATTAAAGAGCGTTAACACGCTGTGAGGCTTGTAGTTATCTAATAAGAGACTTTGACGGTCTAGCGATAGCTCAGAACAAAGATCATCTAATAAAACGTCAACAGAATCAGCATCAAGATGCATAAGTTCAATTACCTTACAAAGAGCATTTTTTAGGCAATCTAAGTTGAAATGAGCTTTGTCATTTTTAAAGTTCTTTGAACAGTAATAAAGCTCTGATTTCCATTTATTAAGAGCATTGTCATTTAATTTTTTAGTCTCAGTACTCATCTAAAACTCCTAATAAATCCAGTGCAAAAACATTTGAAAATAACCTTTGCGAAAGTAGTTTTTGAGTTAGTTGCTTTTTAGCAAGTATCTTTAAAGACTTGTTGTAAATACAAGGCTAAAAGACAACACAATCAGCTCCTCTCAAGGTTAGTTTTGTACCTGTGATTTGTCAAAAGCAAATTTCAAAATTTGAAAAGACCGATGATCATCTAAATGGGTCTGAACAAAAAATTGGCTCTTAACAAGGAATGTATTCAGTACAGAAAATTTGCTCAGTACAGAAAAGCTTGCCTGCACAGTATTTGAAAATTGTGTTCAAGTTAGCGTAAATCCGTACACACAACAAGAAATCATGGTATATAATGATCAGTTCGCAAAAATTTAAGGAGCAATCATGGCTAACATTAGACCTCGTGAAAGATCTGCAA
>JBNMJE010000056.1:0-13561 GCA_050873645.1 Succinivibrio sp.
CCTTTTCTCACCGGTGGCTGAGAAAATCCCTTGGTACTGCAGTTACCCTAGATGGCTGGACTTCAGTTACCTCTGTCAGAACACAATCCAAATTATATTGAGCTAAATTCAGATCTGAAACTGGGTCTTGGGAAAGTTACTTTCTAATTACTTGAAATCAAAGAATAATTTAAAATGATAACGATAACATTTTGATCTTAAAAACATAATTTTTTTACGAAAATGCTAAAAAGTTAAAAATAATCGTTACGATTTCGATTTTTTAGCCGTTTTCATGAAATTTTAGTGAAATTTGAGGTCTGTCTGACCATATTTTTTAGAAAAACTAAGTCGTTTTTTAGCAAAGATTTGCGGTGAAAAATGATTTTTAGATCTCATAAATTGTATGGTCAAAATTCATCTTTAAAAAAATAGGGGAATTTAGATAAGGAAAAGCCCTGCACGAGGCAAGGCTTTAAGGAGGTAATTGTTAAAGTAGAGTTTTCTGATTATAGGAACTCTTCGAAAGCGCGCTTTACACCGATAACAGCGTCTTTCTCGTCTTCACCTTCAACGTGAACGTAAACTTCGTCCTGGTAACGGATGCCAAGACCTAATAAACCGAAAATACCAGCTTTAAGATCAACTGAACGATCCTGATAGATTAAAGTGATCTTTGACTTATAACCGCTGATAGCCTTTAGAATTGCTCCTGCTGGACGTGCATGAACACCGTCTCTGTCCTTGATGGTATATGTAAACTTTTCCATAGTTCAATATCCTAAGTTGTTTTTATAAAAAAGATTGTTGTTTAAGTTCATATTATCAAATTCAATGATATATATGACACTTGCACTAAAAAAAATTATTCTTTTTTAAAGTCGATACGATTTCTGAGCTTCTGACCTGCTCTGAAAGTAGTTACTCTTCTTTCAGAAATAGTAACTTCCTGACCGGTCTTAGGGTTTCTACCAGGTCTTGCGCTCTTTAGCTTTAGCTCAAAGTTACCAAAGCCTGTGAGCTTTACCATTTCGCCTCTTTCAAGCTTTCTTGCGATCTCTTCAAAAAACTTGTCAACAAATTCCTGAGCTGTAGCCTTAGGAAGACCTACCTTAATAATCAGCCTTTCTGCTATTTCTGCGCGAGTTAATGCCATAATAGTGTCCTTCTTTTGAAGCCTATCTAGACAGATAAAATCTGCTCATAATTACTTACTACTTGTAATATAATACAAAAAATCTTTATTTTTTCGTGATGAGTGCAATATTTTTAAAAATAATCAAAGATTTAAATATAAAATCGAACTCTGGTAACATTTTTTAGTTTCAATTGCTCATTGCAATTCCAACTAAATTAAATCCTGATGTATCTTTGTGGTGCTTATTATCTGTTTGCTGCATTCTAATGGTTCAAATTTTTTATGAAGAAATCTCTAATCAGAAGTGATGTTGAGCTAGAAGAAGGTCCTTTTAAAGGTCAGGATCTTAACAGCTATCTTTATATGAACCTACCTTCAGTTTATCTTTTCAGGATGAGCTCTAATGTTATGCATGAGGATGGTATTCTTGAAGGGGATGTAGTCATTGTCGACAGAAGTTTGCTTATTGAAAACGGTGACTATGTAGTCATGAATATCAATGGAACTTTCCTTTTGCGTCAGTTCTTAGATGGCAGAGAACCAAGACTTGTCTGTGCTGACGACTCAATTCCTGATATTAACCTCACTCATGTCGATGAATGCGAGCTCTTTGGTGTGGTTTCTTCTATCATTAGAAAGACTCGTGTTAAAAAGAATGCTAACTCTCGCTTTAACCGTGGGCGCAATCAGTATCCATATCGCCGTACACCTAAGACTTATCCTAAAGATCCGAATGATAACGGCAGAAACTTCTACATGTAGCAGTCTTGATACTAACTTTTTAGCTTTTCATTAGCTTTAGTTTATCATCGTTAATTCGCGTCCATTCATAGATCCTTTCTCTACTAGAGCTAACGTTTATCAATGCTACGTTTATCAATGTGACAATGTGGTACAATCAGAACTATTAATTCTCTGCCTATTAATGTTGCAGATATTTGTCTTATTATGAGCTCTTACTAAGAGTAAAAAGTCCTTAAAGGTAGCTTTAAAAGAAAACTTTAAAAGTAAGCTCTTAAAATTAAACTCTAAAATCATCACAGAGTAAGGCACTCCGTTAGCAGAACAGCCTGCTAATGGTAACTTAAAATTAAACTCTAAAATCATCACAGAGTAAGAGGGCATAAGACAAAAGCAATGCTGTGACACTTGACAGGTAATGTACGATAAAGACAGTACGATTAAGTATGTACAAATAAACTATTCACACAGTTATGTTTATTTACTAAGTTTTTTGGCACTAGATACATGGCACAACCTGAGCTAGTACAACTACGGTAAATGGAGAACATAACTTTTATTATTTAGGAGCGATACTGTGGCAATGAAGCTAGCTATTTATGGTTATGATACTGACATT
Organism: Succinivibrio sp.; assembly: GCA_050873645.1. Classification (GTDB taxonomy): domain Bacteria; phylum Pseudomonadota; class Gammaproteobacteria; order Enterobacterales; family Succinivibrionaceae; genus Succinivibrio. The sequence goes on from JBNMJE010000056.1 coordinate 2,478, forward strand.
GGTAAACTTGTGATTGAAACCATTGAAGAACAGGATCTCTCTTTTGATGACGTATTTCCATTATCACCATTAACCGGTGAATATGATGCGGTTCAGATTAAAGGTCAGAATTACTTTGTTCAACCAGTTGAAGAATTCGATTTTTCTAAAGCTGATGTAGCTTTATTTTTAACTACTCAGGATGAGTCTCAGCACTGGATCAATGCTGCTCGTGAAAAAGGCTGTATCGTTATCGATGACAGCCATCTATTTAACGGTGATGACAAGACTGTAACCATCGTACCTGAAATCAATCCTTTTGATATTAAAAAGGCTATTGAGAACCGCTTAGTAATTCCTGCTTTAGCACCATCTGTACAGCTATGTTTAGCTTTATCAGTGCTGCATGATGAGTATGGCATTGCAAGAGCTACTGTAACCTCAATGGAGTCAGTGTCAGAGTTTGGTCGTTTAGGTACTGAAACTTTAGCTCATGAGTCAACCTTACTCTTAAACGGTATGGCAGCAGAGCATCAGGGCTTTCCAGCTCAGTTAGCTTTCAACCTGCATACAAGAATGGGCTTACTTGAGGATAACGGTTACTCAGATCATGAGAATGCGATTACTCATGAAGTTTCACGTATCTTAGGACGTTTTGAGCGTGGCTTTGATATTACCTGTATTCAGGTACCAGTCTTCTACGGTCACACCATGGTAGTTAATGTTGATCTTGAGGATAAGGCAACCTTAGAAGAGGTAAAGCAGGCTTTTGATGCTTCAGAATATGTAACAGTAGCCTCTGAAGATGATGTTTTATCTCCAGTAGCTGACATCATTAACGAAAGAACAGTAATGCTTACAAGATTAAAGCAGGATAAGCCTGGTTCAAAATCTTACAGCTTTGTGATCATGATGGATAACACCAGAAGAGGTGAAGCTATTTCTTGTGTAGAAATTGCTAAATTGATTGCAAAATCACTCTAATCTGTAAAATGTGCACACTTTATGCATAAGTTTTCCAAAAATGGGATCTGACTTTATTTTGACTGGTCCCATTTTGAGTAGAATAATGCATAAATATAGGGGTTGTTAGTTATGCACGCTTACAAAAAAGCACTTTTATCTGTAGCTTTATCTTTTTTATTACCGTTTTCGGCAATGTCTGCTGATGATGACGGTACCTTTACTATTACTATTCAAGGTCCTGAAGTTGAGGATACAGCTCCTCAAGTACAGCCAGTACAGCCTGTTCGTAGAACACCTGTAAGACGTGCAACTCCAAGACAGAACAGACAGGCTACAGTTAATGCAACTGCAACTAGAACACCTTCAGCTACAGTAAATCAACAACCTCAGACTGTAAGAAGTGCTACAACTACCACCACTGCATCTACCACAACTCAGGCTCAGCAGACCCCAGCTAGAACCTATACAGTGTCACAAGGTGACACCATCTGGTCAGTAGCTCACCGTTACTTACCACAGGATAGAAGTGTTAATGAATTCCAGATTGTTGCCTCTATTTATAGAAATAACCGTGGTGCATTCGGTCAGGGCAATGTCAACAACCTTTTAAGAACTACTATTACCATTCCTCCTGTATCAGAGATAGCAAGAGAGACTACTGATACAGGCTCTAAGCTGTTAGCTTCTGGCAGTATGACTTTACCTTCACTAGGTAATGCTCCAGTTGCTACAACCGCTACTACAACTCCTGCAACCATTACTCCAAATAATCAAAGACCAATGCAGACACTGTCAGATAACGATATCCCACAGTACACTGCAACTGAAACCAAGATTAAGAAGTTACAGGAAGAAGAGGCTAAAAAAGATTTATCTGTTGCAATGCCAGAGAATACTCGTGGCGCAGATTTAGATAAAAGTCAGGCAACAGAACAGACTGTATCTAATGACAATTCACAGAATAATGCAAATAATCCAAAGCAGGCTTCTGTAAAAGCTATGAGCGCTGATCTTGCAGCAGCTGCTGTGGATGCTCAGTCAATCAGAATTATGCTCGATGGCAATAAGAAAGCTATTGATGAGAAAACTAAAGTCCTCGAGCAACAGTTAGCTGAAGCTATGGATAGAATGAAGAAGACCTCTGCTGCTACAGCAAAAACAGCAGCAGACAGTGTTTCTACCCTAGCTTCTCAGTATGACAATATTATTTCAGGTCTTCAGCAGGACATCATTGAGATCAAAGGTAATATCTCAAAGCTCTCTCAAGATAATGACAGAATGAGAGAGATGTTACTTGCTAATGATGAAAAAATTGAGGATATGCAGTTACAGCTATCTCAATTCTCTGTAAGTACACCTACATCTGTAGTTGATCTTGATAAGCCTGTCATGATGATCTTATTTGGCGCAGGCTTATTAGCACTAGTACTGATGATCATCTTCTTAATCATCAAGTTAAAGTCACGTGCTAGCGCAAAGATGACTGACGACTTTGACGTTGAAGATGATTTCTCATCTGATGACACCTTGTTATCAGACGAGAATGGTTCTATTGATCTTGAAGCTCCTGTATCAGGTGAAGATGAACCTGAAGCTTCAGACGTTCCTCAAAAAGAACAGGATAAGAACAACAACTCCATAAACTCTCCATCTGATACCGCATCTGATGTAGAAGTTGCTCTAAATGAGAAAAAGCAGGCTGATGCAGAACCTGTTGCAGATACTACAGAAAATACAGCAGAAACAAACGCAGCAACTGAAAACTTTACTGCAACCGATGAGAGCAATACTCAAAAGGATGCAGCTCAGGAAGCTTGGGATAATGCTGCTACTACCAATTCAGCTGATGAGTCAAAAGACGATAAGGCTGTAATGGATGAGTGGTCAAAGGCTTTAGATGAGCAGTCAGGTAACGAGCAGAACGTTGATCTTGGACAGGATGAGAATAAAGATACCTCACAGGATGATATGGCTTCAGCTTGGGAAGCTGCTTTAAACGAACAGGAAAATGCTGAAAAGAAAGATGACAGTGCTAAGTCTGATGATGAGGCAATGGCCGATGCTTGGAGCGCAGCTCTAAATGAGAAGAAAGAAGCAGAGGAAAAATCATCTGATGATAAGTCAGATGACAAAGCAAATGCTCCAAAGTCTGAAGAAGAGGCTATGGCAGATGCTTGGAGTGCAGCTCTAAACGAACAGAATAACGCAGAACAGAATCAGTCAGAACAAAATGAGACAGAATCACAGCCTGCTGACGACAAAGTAGCAGATGATGTAGCATCAGACATTCAAGCTGATGAGACTGTAACAGATGATACTGCTTCTAATAAAAAGGCAGAGGCTAAAGCTAATGCCCCAAAGTCTGAAGCAGAAGCTATTGCTGAGGCTATGAGTAAAGCTCGTGATGACAATAGCTCAGATAGTGCCGACAATACTCAGGATGTAGTTCCTGATGCAACAGAGTCTGATACTGATAATGTAGATATTGATTCTATTGTTGATGATGCTAATGCCAATGTAGCTGACAAGACAACAGAAACAGCACCTGATGCTAATTCAACTGAAGATAACGTCGCAGACACCATCCCTACAGATGATGTAAAAGTTGAAGATATCAGTGAAGATGAACTTCTAAATGGTATCTCAGAGAATACAGATAAGATTTTAGAAGAAAATAATGTAGCACCTGAGAATTTAGATGTAAGCGCAGAAGACACAACTGCAGATACAAATGCTGACACTGATATTGATGCTGATAATGTTGCTACTAATGATTCTGATGTTCCTCAGAATGCAGAGGTTAGTGAGCCTGCTGAACCTTCAGAAGAAGCAAAAGATGAAGATCCGCAAGCTCAGCTTTCAGGTGAAGAAAAAGCTTTCTTAGAGTCAATGTCTGATAAGTCTAATGACACCGCCTCAGAGAACAAAGACACTGAGATTGATCCTGAATTTGATGCAGAACCTTCAGAACAAACTCAAGACAACATCCCTGATGCTAATGCAGATGTAGTACCTCAAGATGAGGTTCCAGCTAACAAGTCAGTTGGTAGCAATGTTGATGAAGTTTTAAATGATGATCTTAATTTAGAAGATCTCTTAAACGGCAATGACAATGTTGTGGATGCTCCAAAAGAGACTGAAACTCCTGAAGAGGAAGCTCAAGGAGTAGAAAGCTTTGATGCAATCCCAGAGGATGAAGAGAATTTAGAAGAGCACACTATCGATGAAGAGCCTGATACAGACTCAGATAGTACAGATTCAGATGACACAGAAACAGTAGATGCTGAACTAATTTCTCCTGATGATAACTTTGACACTGAAGACGCAGAGCCTGAGTTTGAAGAGACTGAACCTGTTGACAACACAGATGACAACGAAATTGAAGAAGCTCAAGACTCTCCTGTAGAAGAATCAGACGTTGACACTGATGTAGAGAATACAGATACAGCAGATAATGCTCAAGATGAAAGTGATTCTGAGGATAACAATTCCGATGATATCGACGTTGATGATACCAACGTTGAAAACACTGACGACAACAATGACATCGGTGATATTCAGTCTAAGTCAGAACAAGAAATCTTTAACAACGACACTGCTGATGACAACAACAAAGATGAGAATGGTGTAGTATCTTGGGCTGTTCCTGATGACGATTTTGATATCGTAGGTCAAGGCAAGGATACTAATACTGTTTCAAATGAGCAGGTTTCAGAAGAGCCAGTTGCAGAAGAACCAGTTGCAGAAGTTACAGACAACACTGTAGATGAGAGTGCTGACACTACTGATGCTGAGAATGAAAGTTCTGACACCCAAAATACAGAGCCTCAAGCTACAGATACTGATGATTCATCAGAAGATGCTCAGGCTTTAGATGATCTTGAACAAAGATTAAGTGCTTCAAAAGCTCAGTATGATACTGGCGCTGATGAGGATATCATGAACATGCTAAGTGGCGGTGTTCATGACGATTTACCTCATGAAAGCGAAAAAGCTTTTACAGATGATGAAATCGCTTCAATGATGAGTTCAGCTAATGCTGTTGATCCTAAGAGTATCCCTGAGGATAACTTATCTTTAGATGAACCATCTGAAGAAAAAGAAACTACAGCTCAAGCTCCTGAAGATCACTCTTTAGAGAATGTAGCAGATACCATTGGACCAATCAGCTCTGATTCTGATGATTATGAGAATGGTTCTGATAACCTAAATTCTGATGGTTCTGACAATTTTGATGGATTAAATGCAAAGCAGCATCAATACTATGTTGATGAGCTGAATCTTGCTAGACTGTACTTTGAGACAGGTGATACCGAAGAAGCCTTAAAGATCATTGATGATGTCAAGGAAAACGGTAGCTCTGATCTTAAAGAAGAAGCTTCAAAGATTATAGAGACATATGGCAACTAAAGAACAGTTAATAGGTCTTGATGACAGTAAATTAGTTAATATTAAAGATGATCCTAGACGCATGAGCGTGCTCATGTGTGACAGGGATGCAGCCAAGGCATTACCAGATTTATTTTCTGATGCCTTTGATAAAGGTTTTGAACTGCGTATAGCTTCTGCTTACAGAAGCTTTTATAAGCAGTTTAAAATCTTTGATGATAAGTTCAAAGGTAAACGTCCTGTCTTAGATGCAAATGAAAATCCTATGGACATCAGCAACTTGTCTGATGAACAAAAAGTTCTGGAAATTATCCGATTTTCAGCAATTCCTGGTTTTTCACGTCACCATTTTGGTACTGATTTTGATATCTATGCCATCAATCTTTTACCTCAAGGTAAAGAGTTAGAACTTACCGCAAGAGAATATCAAAAGGGCAATTATTTCTACAAACTAGGTCAGTATCTAGCTCAAAACCTCACAAAGTTCGGTTTCAAGCGCCCATTCAACGGCAAAGGTACCATAGCCTTTGAACCTTGGCACATCTCTTTTACTAAAAAAGCAGATGAGTGCATTGATGCTTTCCCTGTAGATTTTGCTTTAGAGTACCTGCAATCATTTAATGAGCCTTGGGTTAAATATGCAGCTGCATATGCTAAAGAACACTATAAGGAGCTTTTAGCTAAATGAGTGAGATCTTAAATACTCTTATCATAGGTTCAGGTCCAGCTGGCTACACTGCAGCTATCTATGCTTGCAGAGCTCAATTAGAGCCAGTTTTAGTCTGTGGCTTAGAGGTAGGCGGTCAGCTTACTACTACACCTGAAATTGAGAACTGGCCTTCACGTTCTGATGCTCCTGATGGTTTTTCACTAATGCAGGATATGTCAAAGCATGCTGAAAAGTTAGGCACCAAGTTCATCTATGATGAAGTTGTAAAAACTGACTTTAAAAATGAGATTAAAGAGGTTTACCTCTCATCAGGTACCGTTCTAAAAGCTAGAACTGTAATCATTGCAACCGGCGCTAAAGCAAGATATTTAGGTCTTGAGTCTGAGACTCAATATAAAGGCAAAGGCGTATCTGCCTGTGCTACCTGTGATGGCTTTTTCTTTAGAGGTAAAGATGTAGCTGTAGTAGGCGGTGGTTCAGCTGCTTTCATTGAAGCTTTATATTTAGCTAACCTTTGCTCTAAAGTTTATTTAATTCACAGAAGAGCAGAGTTTAGAGCTGAAAAGGTCTTAGTTGACCGATTAAAGAAACTAGAGTCTGAAGGTAAAGTTGAATTTGTCTTAAATGCCAACGTCAAAGAGATCTTAGGCGATGGTAATCTTGTGAACGGGGTAAAGGTTGAGGTTAATGGAGAGAATAGAGATATATCTCTTTCAGGAGTCTTCATGGCTATAGGTCATGAACCTTCAACCAAGCCTTTTGCAGGTCAGATTGAACTTTATGATGATGGTACTGTAAAGACAGGCTTCTCAACAGAGACCTCAACCTCAGTACCAGGAGTCTTTGCAGCTGGTGACTGTGCTGACAGAGTATACCGTCAGGCTATCACCTCAGCAGGTCAGGGCTGTAAGGCAGCCTTAGATGCAGAGAAATATCTGCAGAGTAAACTATGATCCAAGATTTATTCCCACATCAGTTCTATAACGAGTTCTCTTTAAAAAGAGACGCTCAAGATAATGATGAAGTCTTCGTTTTTGACGGTAATAATGTATTAGTCTCTGGTGATGGAGAGAACTCTCCATTATCTTTACCTAAAGCATCAGAATTTAGTAAGAGTGAGCTTACCTATCTTTTTAAGATTGATGATAAAGCTTATTTCCTATATACAGGTGAGAATTGCCCATATCTTGATGGTTTTTCTTATATGACCAAAAGAGTTTTACGCTCTGACAATCCTCGTACTGTATGCTTTGCAGGCTTTACTGCTTATCAGTTATTCCAATGGTACAGAGTTAATAAGTTCTGCGGTTTTTGTGGCTGTAAAACAGAGCACTCTAAAACTGAGCGTGCTTTAGTATGTCCTCATTGTGGTAACACAATCTATCCTAAGATTGCTCCTGCGGTAATTGTAGCTGTAACTGATGGCGATAACATCGTAGTTACTCAATACAAAGACAGACCATACAGAGGCGTAGCTTTAATTGCAGGTTTCTGTGAGATTGGTGAAACACCAGAGCAGACCTGTGCCCGTGAAGTTGCAGAAGAAGTTGGCCTTAAGATTAAAAACTTAAGATACTATGGCTCTCAGCCATGGGGAATTGATAGTAATCTTCTGTTAGGTTATGTAGCCGAGGTTGACGGCTCACGTACGATTGTGCGTGATGAGAATGAATTAGCTCAAGCTTTATGGAAAAAACGCGAGGAGCTAGAAACTGCTGATCCTGTAATTTCTCTTACCAAGACTATGATTAAAGCCTTCAAAGAGCACGTCTTCTGATCTTTGTAATTAGGCTATGATCCATAGCCTAATTAAAACTTATCTGTACAGATCTTCTAAAGTCTTAACATAAACCTCATGAAGCTTGTCTAATGAGTCTAATTCAACCGCTTCATTTACTTTATGAATTAAGTTTGATACAGGTCCAAACTCAACTACTTTAGTACCTAAAGGCGCTACAAAGCGACCATCTGAGGTGCCACCTGCTGTGGATAACTGTGCTTTATTTCCTGTTACAGCAACAATTGCTTTTTCAAGAGAATCTAAAAGCTCTCCGCCTTTAGTAATAAAAGGCTCACCATTTAGAACATATCTGATTTCACAGTTAAGTTCCAATTCTCTTACAATCTTTTCAACTTCTACTGAGATCTTGTCCTTTGATAAGGCATCATTAAATCTCCAGTTGCACATAATATAGCAACTGCTAGGTACTACGTTTTCAGCACCGGTACCGCACTTAATGTTGGTTACCTGAAATGAGCTTGGTGGAAAGAATTTTGAACCTTCATCCCACTTTGTAGATGATAATCGTGAGATTAAAGCTCCAGCATGATGAGCGGCATTATCGCATCTGTCTGGATAGGCAACATGACCCTGAATTCCGTTTACAGTGATATGAGCGGTAAGCGAACCGCGTCTGCCGTTTTTAATGGTGTCGCCAAAGGTGTTCACACAAGATGGTTCACCCACAAGGCAGTAATCAGGAATAAGGTTCTTCTTTTTAAGATACTCAACTACAAAAGGTGTACCACCTTTAGCATCACCTTCTTCATTAGAGGTCAATAGAATACCTACAGTGCCTTTGTGATTTTGTTGTTTCTCTACAAAGCTGACTAAAGCTTCAGTCATGGCAGCATCAGATCCTTTCATGTCCTGAGAACCTCTGCCATGTAAAACACCATTATCATCGATTAAGGCCTCAAATGGAGGCACAGTCCAAGCACTTTCGTCACCAGGACTTACGACATCAGTGTGACCTAAAAATAAAAAGAAAGGGGAACCAACACCGTGGAGAGCTAACAGATTTTCAGTGCCACTGTCTTTTAAAGTTAAGCACTTGAAGTTAACACTCTCAAGTCTTGCTCTTACTAAATCCTGACAACCAAGATCGTTTGGAGTAATTGAAGGCTTTTGAATTAAAGATACCGCCAAAGAGGCGGTCTTAGATAGTAGTTTAGTCATCTTCAGTTGGATACTGTAAGAACAGTTTACGTTCTAGTCTTAAGAATTTATAAGCAGTAGCACTCTTTTCTTCGACATTAAGTGCATCAAATCTGCCATAACGAACATCTGTAAGCAGTGTAATATCGTCATCAGTCAGGGCTTTTGAAGCGTCCAAATACTGACCTAAGAACTGATTTGCTAAAAGCTCATCCCATGGATATACAGTTGAGATTGAACGTAAGGTAAACATTGATAACATATCTACGCTTACAATGCATTTCTTCTCTAAGGTCTTTAAGAAATCTTTATAGTTCTCAGATTTACCTGCAAAATCATAGAAATCTGTAGTAGGACCAATTGCGCCATTCTCATAGCTGATCGAAGCTTTACCATCCTCATGAACTCTTAAGAATTCAGGCTTTACTTCGCTGTCTTTGGTGTAATCACAAATGAGCTTGCGCATTTTGTCAGAGCATAAGATTAAAGGCTTTTTGCTCATTAAAGAGAGAATTTCGACAACATTTGCCATGCCGTTTTTCTCTTCAGAATCCTCAACCTTGACACAAAGAGTAGCAAATACCTCTTTTACAGGTGGTCTGATTACCTTGTGTGCATCTGGTGGACATTCTGGGTGATAACGTTCTGGCATTGACATATTGCAAAACTCCTTTTAATTAAATTCAATGCCAAAAGTTTAACATTATTTACCTGATTACGCTATTTTGATAAGAAAAAAGCTCCTAATCTGACTATTAGATTTCACCATCCTTTATCAATTCTGTTTAACTTTTTAAGCTTGCTCATTTAAGTAAACTTGCTCACTAATAACTCATTTAAGAAGCTGTAGATCTTTTGGCGTAGTAGATATCTGGATGATAAATTAAACCTCTTGATAAGTTTCATCAGTAAAAAAGGACATTTCTCTGTTAAAATGCCCGACTCGAGTAGAAAACTCAAAACAAACTTTATGTTTTTTCATTGAATTGAAAGGTATTCATAAATGTTAATGACACAATATATGTCGCTTTTAATGGCGAATTCACCTTATAACTTAATTCTCTTCATGGTAGTGCCAATGGTAATTGCTGAGACCATCGCTATCACTGAAATCGTTCTCCTATTTAGCTCAAAACCTTTACCTAAAGTTCAAAGCTTAAATTCAATCTGCACTTTTATCTCAGGCATTGTGATGCTGATTTTAGGTGTGCTCTTTGTAAAGGAGCTGGTGCTTGTAGCAAATGAAAAACATCTATGGAACGGTTGGATTGATTACGCTTCAGCTCTTTGCTTTATGGTAGCTGTAATTCCATTAGTTCTCATGTCACTTTTACAGGTAAATCTAATCTTTAGAAAAGCAAACAAGCGTTCTAAGATGGCTGTAAAGATTGTGCTTTTGAGTATTTATCTTGTGACATCACATGCAGCTATGGTCTTTGGTATGTTAGATCCTGCATTAGGTATGACTGATGCTCCACAGGTTATAGAAAAATCAAATATGCATAACATGCCTATGAAGATGGACAATGATCATGGCTCAATGGACATGTCTTCAATGAATCATGATCCCTCTAAATCAGATGAATTGATGAACTGTCATGAAATGAGTAAATAGTATGTAAAAACTATTCACTTTATAGTTTCGTTCTAAGTTACAGTTTAGTTTAAGATACAATTCTAGATAGGTCATAAAGCCATCTAGGATTTTTCTTTACTGTACGTGCAGGATCTTTTTTTTTCAAAAATCATAAAAATTGGCAATATTTGCAAGGAATTGCCTAATAAAGCCATTCAAATAACATATAATCATGTAAGAAAATAAGCAAAACATAACAGGATCATATAATGAGCAAAAAACGATTCTTAGCCTTACCAGTAACTGGTGACACTTTTGCTGAGATTAGAGATAAAAACCGTTACTACGTGGATAAGACTCCATACTTAAAGCTGGTATTCTCTGAAGATGAATCTGTAGGCGAGAATTCTTTAATCGATGGTACAACTGTTTTGCTTTTAACAAGACCTAGACGTTTTGGTAAGACCTTGCTCATGAATATGTTTGAGTCTTTCCTAGATATCAACTATGAAAAGCCTGGTGACACCTCAATTCAAGACCAGTTTTTCAAAGGTACCAAGATATTA
>JBNMJE010000057.1:0-13270 GCA_050873645.1 Succinivibrio sp.
AAACAAATCGAGAAATGAAAGATTTTGAGTTGCCTTTACCATTGCAAAAAGGGATAATTTTACCTGACATGTGATTCTCCTGAATTGTTTTTTTTGCACTATTTATTCTAGTAGAATCCATGTCAAAAAACTGATCCCTACCTCTCAACTTTATTCTTTTATTTCAAATAATTACACCTCATATTTTTACTGTTAAAGATCAATCAAAACTTACTATTTTTGAGCTCTTCTGATCTGATATATGTATAAATATACATTATTTATAACTGCAGAACTGCAAGATACTGTCATTTTTTGCCAATTCTGCTGAAAAGTCTGAATTTTGTGCTCACTTTTATGAGCACAACTCATTGAAGAGATGAAAAATGTAGATTTAAGAAAAGGTCAACGTTTGGTTAGATCTTGTTGTTCTTGTCATCAGTATCTGATGCAACTTGATTGAGTTTTGAATGGAACTTCTTTTTTAGAATTACAAATACAACCACGATAACTAATAAGCCTAAAACTAAATAGATAGCCTTTTGCACATCATGAACGTAGGTCATGAGGATATCTAGATTGTCAGCAAAGAAATAGCCTAAATAGATCCAAACAGGAACAGAAATAAGGGCTGCTAAACCATCCATAATAATGAAGGTTATGTATGAGATACGATGACTCATACCAGCAACTAAGTAAATAGGGGATCTTAAACCCGGAAGAAAACGGGCTACAAAAAGTAAACCTAAACCATACTGTTTAAATTTACGCTGAATTTGAGAGAATCTTTGAGGAGTAACGATCTTTCTGAAGGTCTTAATCTTTTGAATACGGTAACCAAAGATCCTTCCTGCAAGGAACATGGTGCTGTCACCAAACAACACACCAATGAGACCTACTACAAACATAATGTGAGGATTGGCAAGATCAAGCCCTGAAATTACACCGCCTGAAACTAAGGTGATATCTTCTGGTACAGGTACGCCTAATCCGCATAAAACAAGACATGCAAAAACGGCTGCATAGCCGTAACTACCAAAAAATCCCACTAAGAAATCTAGCAATGAAGTATCCTCTTTTATCTTACAAAGACCAGCTTTAAATCTTTTAAAATGACTTAAAAATAGATTTTATCTAGTCTTATTTGTTCTGCTTTTATTCAGCCTTTATTGACGGCCGATATAATAACAGAAAATCGCCAATATTTTTAGATTAATGCGTTCTTAAAACCTAGTTGTCTCCAAGCCTCATAAGCTACAACAGCTACAGAGTTTGAGAGGTTTAGACAACGGCTGTTTGGAGCCATAGGAATTTTAATTCTCAGATCATCAGGTATAACCTTATATACCTCATCTGACAGACCTTCTTTTTCTCTACCAAAAATCACGTAGTCGCCATCTTCGAATTTAAAGGAAACATGTGAGTGGTGAGCTTTTGAAGTTGAAGCAATCAGACGCTTTGGTTGCTCTTTTTCTAAGAATTGCTGAAAGTTTACATGAACTGTAAGGTTGCACAGCTCATGGTAATCAAGACCTGCTCTCATCAGTCTTTCATTATCAAGATAGAAACCTAGTGGGCCTACAAAGTGAAGTCTAGCTCCACAATTTACGCTAAGTCTAATAATGTTGCCTGCATTAGAAGGCATTTCCGGCTGGTATAGAACAATGTTAATCATGATTTTCTCTCTTTTGTTAATGCCGCTATTGTAATCAATTTTTTCGTTATTATTAAGAAAAATCAGAACTAAAATTGCAAGTTGATAAAATTGATTGAATGCATGAATGGTGCTAACATTATCGAGATTTTTACAGCATAAAATATAAAAGCAAGTAAACCTATAAAAATAATAAAATTTAAAGAAAGAACAAAGGATTAGCGGAGGATTCAAATGCAATTTCGCCCAACTCAGGGAGTGGCACATCACAGTAGTATCAGCCTGTTTAGAAAGGTATTGTTTGGCGCGGTTTGTCTTGCAAGTTTGATCTGCATCTTTGTTTTAATCTCATTCCGTAATAATCTCCACAAGGCTATGAGTGGAGAACTACTGACTAATGAAACACCTGATGGAATAGTAACTACAGCACAAAGTTCTTTTATGGAAAATGTGTTTAACTATTTTGGTAATGTTACCTTCCTGTTTCCTTTAGTCTTTGTCTTTGTAGGTTACAAACTCTTTATTAAAAAGATTGCTCTAAAAGAAATTGATTTCTTTGTAGTAGGTCTTTTCATATTAGGTTTTAATATCCTTGTAATCGGTCTGTGCTCATTATTCTCAGGTCTAGTTGTAGATACTGAAACTAGTTTAGGTGGCTTTTTAGGCTACTTCTTTATGAGCATGTTTGACTCCTTACCATTCCCAATTGGTAAGCTCTTACCTGCATTAGTAACCTTATTAGGTCTATTCTTATTTACCTCAAGAGGTCCAATTTGGTACTTTGATAAGATTGGTAATTTCATTTTTGGCTTCTTCGATAAAGACAAGCAACCTGATGAGAACAAAACTGAGAACGACAATTTAAATATCACTCCTCAGGAAGATGACAGTGCACTGTACGGTAATATCAAGATTGATACTAAAAACGGTGAACTTAAAGAGCCATTCCAAACTGATCTTGATTTTTCTGCAAAGAAAAATGAAGAGGATACTACTGACTCTATTTTTAAGAGCAACTCTTTTTCAACAGCTTCAATCCCAGCTTTTGGTGAAAAGAAAAAGATCTTCCCAAGCTCAAATAACAATGATGAGTTATCACAGGACAAGCCTCGTCACAGCAGATCTCGTTCTACTGTAGCTCACAGAAGAGAGCCTGTAGTTAAGAGAATTGAACCTAACTTTGGCTCAATAGGTGGTCTTTCTGCTGATAACAGTGCTTTATCTCAAAGTACAGCTCCTCAAGAGAACAGAAACGCACAAGAGGAGTCTAGCCCATATATCACTCCAGGTGTACAGGTTCCTGCTTATAAGAGTCAAGCTTCTGATAATTCAACAGCAAGCTCATCAGGCTCTTATGGCTATGAGAGTAGGGAGAATACAAGTTCAGGTCCTTCAACCTATATCTCAGGTGTGAATGCTCCTAGCGTAGCTCCTGTATCTGACAATAATTATGATGATGGCTCAACCAAGACCATTATTAAAGACAGCAGAAACGTTCAAGAACCAGTGGTTCAGAACACTGTTAAAAAGACTATTATTACCAGATTAGATACAAGTGACAGTAAGCAAAGCTCTGCTTCACAGTATGGTAATGACTACAGTAATGTAAATCAGGCTAAAGCTTCAACTATTGTTTACAAGGCAGGCGCTGATCATCTGCCACCAACTGAAGTTGTTGGTAATCCATCACGTCGTTCTGAGGTAAGCACTGTAATTACCAGAACTACCACTATTCCTACAGTTAATGTACCTAACAACGAGCCAAAGGTTAATGTAAGCTCAGATGGTTCATCTGTAAGCGGTGAGTACTCACAGCCTTCATCAGTAATCACCAGAGCTCCTACTTTATCTGAGAATGATAAAGCTTACGGTGAAGCAAAAACTACAAGTTCAATGCTACCAAGCCAGGGTGAGAACAATGAGAACGTAATTAACTTTACCGATCTTACCAAGCCTCAGGAATCATCAAAGATTCAGGTAGATAAGTTAAGCTCAGCTTTTGTACCTTCATCAGATGATGTTGATGATGGTAAATTATCAATTGCTGACACTCAGCCAATTAAAGAGTCTGACTCTAGCTTTGAACAGTACTCAAGAGGTTCAAGAGGCGTTTTATCTTCAAACAGTCATGAAGAAACAAACAATCTAGTTAATACCAATGTAGCTTCAACCAATGCAACTACAACCACATCAGCAGTTAACAATACTCAAGAAAGAACAGTTCAAGAAAACCATGTTCAAGATATAGTTGCAAATAAGAGTGAAGTAAGTTCTTCTCCTATTGTTACTCCATATCAGACAACCAGTAAGAGTTCTGATAGTAACTCTAGTTTAAGTAGTACTGAAGATAACAAGTCAAGTGACGACAGTTTATTAACTGAAGCTCTACATGCTCAGCAGTCAAATGTGCAGACACAAACTAAGTCTCAGGCAACTGAGCCAATGTTTGATCCATACTCTCCATTGCCTGAAAAGGAAAAGGCTCCTTTAAACTCTGTTGTAGAAGCTAGAAGTGCTGATAATGTTCAAAACAGTGCTTCAGTAATGAATATCAATCCTAACATCAGTTCAAGTGAAAGCATGAATACAGCTCCTGCTAATGTTATGGATGGCTCAAGATATGAGGTAAAGCCTCCATTTGAGTCTATGAATACTCTAAGACCAAATAACATTTCAAATAAGATTGAAATTAAAGGCTCAAACATCAACGGTGCATCAAAAGCTACTGTATCTTATGCCAAGGCTACCGAAACTTCTCCATCAAAGATTTATGGTAAGTGGAGACCTTCATTTGATTTATTAGAGCAGTCACCATCTCAAGAGCAGGTATCATCTGATGAAATAACTGAAAAGTCAGCTCGTATTGATAAGTTCATGAGCGACTTTGGTGTAAAGGCAAAAGTAGAACAGGCTGTAACCGGTCCTGTAATCACCAGATATGACATTCGTTTAGAAGCAGGTATCAAGTCTAAGACCATCGTCAACTTAGAAACTGATATGCAGCGAAGCTTAATGAGTCGAAATATCAATATCATCGAGGTAGTACCAGGTACTCCATTTGTTGGTATTGAAGTTCCAAATGATAAGCGTCAGATGATCCGCTTAGGTGACATTATCGACTCTGAGGCATTTGTGCACTCAAAGGCAAAATTGCCTATGTGCTTAGGTGTAGATACTGTAGGTATGCCTGTGGTAGCTGATCTTGCAGATGCTCCTCACTTACTGATCGCTGGTACTACAGGTTCTGGTAAGTCAGCTGGCTTAAACTCAATGTTAGTATCATTGCTCTTTGCAAGATCACCTGCTGAGTTACGTCTTATCATGGTTGATCCTAAGACTGTTGAGTTCTCTCAGTATCAGAACTTACCACATCTATTAACCCCAATTATTACAGATCCTGAATCAACCGTAGCTTCATTAGCCTGGTTGATTAAGGAAATGGAGCGCCGTTATAAGCTTTTATCTTTGATGAATTTATCCAAGATTTCTCAGCTAAATGATTTCATCAAAGAAAAGAACCTCTTAGGTGAAAAGGTTTATGACCCAATGTGGGAGGAAAACACTATTGGTATTCCTCCTGAGTTAAAACCTGTTCCATATATCGTATTAGTAATCGACGAGTTTGCTGATTTGATGGCTGTAGCTAGCGTAACCAGAAAGAAAGATGGCAATACACCTGAAGCTTTAATTGCAAGATTAACAGCAAAAGCAAGAGCTGCTGGTATCCATTTAATCTTAGCTACACAGACTCCAAGAGCTGATATTGTAACAGGTGCAATTAAAGCAAATATGCCATCTCATATTGCTTATACCGTGCAAAACTCAATGGAATCAAGAATTGTGTTAGATGAGACTGGTGCGGAAAAACTGTTAGGTAACGGTGATATGTTAGTTAAATATCAGCAGTTAAACCGTTCACAGATGTTCCGTGCACAAGGTCCATTCACCAGCAATGCTGATGTTGAAAAGGTTGTATCTGCATGGATTCAAGAGGCTGGTGATCCTGAATACGTTGAAGGCATTACTGAAAGTGAAGAAGAGGATACCTCAGAGAATGAGGATAATGACAATTCTACACAACAGTTAGATGCCAAGTTTGATCAGGTTGTAGAGTACGCAAGATCATACTGCTCTTCAAATAAGAGATTATCAGTATCAGAACTACAGACTGCCTTTGGCTTTGGTTATAACAGAGCTCGTAAAATTCATCGTCAGATGCAGTCCCAGCAGATCATTGATGATAAGGGCTTCTTAATTCAGTAATTGAGTTATGTATAACATCGTTTGTTTAACATCAATTAAAGACGTCGCAATACATAACGTCAAATAAAACGTAAACTAAACGTCAAACTAAAAAGAGTAAATTTTAGGTAAAATGACTGAAAGTCAGTTTACATAAAAGGTAAATTACATGAAATTAGCAACTAGTTTAAAGCTTGTAAAAGCTGTGATTGTAAAGACAGTAGTGATTGCCTCATTAGCTTCAATCTCTTTTCAGGCAAGCGCTGATACTAAGAGTGAATTACAGTCAAAATTATCAACTTTAAATGCCTTAAGTTCAGCGTTTTCTCAGACTGTAAGTAGAAAAGACGGTTCATTAGTGTCACAGTCATCAGGAAGATTAGCCTTAAAGAAACCTGATAAGTTCATGTTACATACTACAAGTCCAGATGAGCAGGTTTTATTTACCAAAGGCAATACAGTTTACTTTTATGATCCTTTTGTAAATCAGGTAAGTATCTTTGATAAGCAGGAGCTTTATTCTTCACCATTTATGCTGTTAACCTCAAAGAGTGAATCTGTATGGGGACAGTATGAGGTAGAAAAAGAGGGTAATGGTTATCTGCTTAAAGCAAAAAATCCAGGACAGGTAGTTTCTATAAAGCTAGTACTGCAAGGTGAGCTTGTATCTGAATTATATGTTCAGTTAAAAGATGGCAATACCAATCATTACACTTTATCTCAAGTAAAGACCCAAGTGTCTGACAGCTCATTTGAGTACAAAATCCCTGAGGATGCTCAGATAGATGATGAACGAAAGTCAAACTGATCTGTTCAGTCAATTTGATCAGGAAAAAGCAGATCAAAAAGCTAATGAACAATTAGACAAGGAGCTAAACGACGAGTTTGCTCCTTTAGCTTCAAGAATGAGACCTAGAACTCTAGAAGAGTATGTTGGTCAATCTCATCTGTTAGGCGAAGGCAGACCTTTGAGAACTATCTTAAACAAAGGTCAATGCTATTCTATGATCCTCTGGGGACCTCCTGGAGTAGGTAAAACTACTTTAGCACTACTTTTTGCTAAAGCTTGCAATGCTCACTTTGAACAAATTCCTGCTGTAACCTCAGGTGTAAAAGACATCCGTGAAGCAGTAGACAGAGCTTTATTGCGTAAAAGAAATGGCGTCAAGACCTTGCTGTTTGTCGATGAGGTTCATCGTTTTAACAAATCTCAGCAAGATGCCTTTTTACCTCATATTGAAAATGGCACTATTACTTTTATCGGTGCTACGACAGAAAATCCCTCTTTTAGCTTAAATTCAGCTCTTTTATCAAGAGCCAGAGTATATGTGTTGCAAAAACTCTCTGAGGATGAGTCTAGAACCTTACTTTATAACGCTTTAAACTCTGAGCGAGGTTTAGCTAAAGAAGACATCCATTTAGCTGAGGGCGTAGAAAAAGCTATTATTGATTTAGCAGCAGGGGATGCTAGGTATTTACTTAATATCCTAGAGATGTCATCAGATTTAGCCTCAACTGTAAAAACAGGAGGCAAAATCCTCACCTTAGCTATGGTAGGAGCTGTCGCAGGTCGTAAGCTCATTAACTACGATAAAGGCGGGGATGCCTATTATGAGTTAATTTCAGCTTTCCACAAATCAGTGCGCGGTAGCGCACCTGATGCTGCCCTGTACTGGTATTCTCGTATTCTAGAAGCAGGAGGCGATCCTTTGTATGTAGCGCGTCGTCTTTTAGCTATAGCTACAGAAGATATTGGACTTGCTGATCCTAAAGCTATGACTGTATGTCTTAATGCTTGGGATATCTTTGACAGAATCGGCGCCTATGAAGGTGAGAGAGCTATCGCTGAGGCTACTGTATATTGTGCACTAGCACCTAAGAGTAACCATTTGTATGAAGCATTCCATAAAGCAAGAGAAGATGCTAAACAAAATGGTGAATTAGATGTACCTATCTATTTAAGAAATGCGCCTACAAAACTCATGGAAAGATTAGGTTATAAAGCTACCTACAGATATGCTCATGATTATCAGGGAGCGTATGCAGCAGGGGAGAGTTTCTTCCCAGAAGAGTTAACCGGTACTGTGTACTATCATCCATCAGATAGAGGCTTTGAGCTTACCTTATCTAAAAAAGAAGAATATCTAAAACAGAGAGATGAACTTGAAAAAGATAAGCGTTACCCTCAGGGCTTTAAAGGTAAACGTGTACAGTTTGAATAACTTTGGCGCACTTAATATTATTTGAACAAATTTACACTCTGTATGCTAAAATTACCGGCGTATTAGTGATTGCATAAAAGCAATTAAACAGAATTCCTTTTTAACTTTAACAAATGGCAATTATCCATGCTTGATTCAAGATATTTACGCGCTGATATTGAAGAGGCTGCAAAGCGCCTAGCAACACGTAACTACAAATTAGATGTTCAGAAGATCAATGAATTAGAGTCATTACGTAAAGAGACAATGACTCGCACTCAAGAATTACAGGCTCAGCGTAATTCACTTTCAAAGAGTATCGGTCAGGCAATTAAGGCAGGTCAGGATGTATCTGAGATCAAAGCTCAGGTAGCTAAGATCGGTGAAGAGCTTGCTGAAGTAAAACAGAAGCAGGATGAGGTATTAAAGCAGTTAAACGATATCGCTCTTACTGTTCCAAATTTACCAGATCCATCATGCCCACTAGGTGCTGATGATACTTTCAACGTTGAAGTAAGAAAGTGGGGCGAGCCTCGTAAATTTGATTTTGAGATCAAAGATCACGTAGCTATCGGCGAAGGCTTAGGCATGTTAGATTTTGAAACTGCACGTAAGGTAAGTGGTGCTCGTTTTGCTTTCATGAAAGGTCCTATCTGCAAGCTTCACAGAGCATTAGTTCAGTTAATGTTAGATTTACATTATGAGCAGGGCTATACCGAAATTTACACTCCATACTTAGTAAATATGGATTCATTATATGGTACAGGTCAGATGCCTAAGTTTGCTGAAGACTTGTTCCACACCAATCTTGATGGTGACTGCGATGGTGATGGTGTAAATCATCATTTCTGTTTAATCCCAACTGCTGAAGTTCCATTAACCAACATGGTTCGCGGTGAGATTATCCCAGAGCAGGAATTACCAATTAAGATCACAGCTCATACTCCATGCTTCAGATCTGAGGCAGGTTCAGCTGGTCGTGATACCCGCGGTTTAATTCGTATGCATCAGTTTGATAAGGTTGAGATGGTTCAGATTGTTAAACCTGAAGACTCATGGCAGGCTTTAGAGACCTTAACTCATGATGCTGAAGCTGTGCTACAGGCTTTAGAGATCCCTTATCACGTTGTTGCTCTATCAACTGGTGATATGGGCTTTAGCTCAGCTAAGACCTATGATATTGAGGTTTGGTTACCAGCACAGAACTGCTACCGCGAGATTTCATCATGCTCTAACTGCGTAGACTTCCAGGCTCGCCGTATGCAGGCTCGTTTACGTCGTAAGGATGGCAAGGTAGAGTTAGTTCATACTCTAAACGGTTCAGGTCTAGCAGTAGGTCGTACCTTAGTTGCTGTTCTTGAGAACTATCAGAACGCTGATGGTTCTGTTACCGTACCTAAGGTTCTACGCAAGTACTTAGGTGGCTTAGAAGTAATCTCAGCTGAGACTAAGTAATGCTATCAGCACTTGATTGGGTAATAGTAGGTGTTATTGGCTTGTCAGCCATAACATCTATTTTTAGAGGCTTTATTCGTGAAGCCTCTTCTATTCTCTCGTGGATTGCAGCTTTTATAGTTGCAAGCAGGTTTTACCCACAGTTATCAGAATATATTACCTTTTCAAACGACGATTTAACTAGAAAAGTAATCGCCAGCATCGTACTTTTTATTGTCACCCTAATTGTTTTAGGTTTTATTGCAAGTACTATAAGTTCACTTGTAAAAAAAGCCGGTTTATCAAGCTTTGATAGACTTTTAGGTGTGGTCTTTGGAGTGGTTAGGGGAATTTTAATTGTAAGTGCAGTCTTTGCTGTATTACAGATCCTGATTAAACTCCATATTCTTTCTTTTATTACCTATTATCCTTGGTATAAAGATTCTATCTTTGTACCTCATCTTGAAGTAATCGTTGAATGGTTCTTTAATTATTTAGGAACCTCAGGAACTGGAGCATTATAGCTATGTGTGGTGTTGTTGGAATTGTAGGAACTTCTCCTGTCAATTTATCACTTTATAATTCTTTGCAGGTGTTACAGCACCGCGGACAAGATGCTGCAGGTATCGTAACCGTAGATGAAGATGACAATTTTCATCAGCGCAAAGCAAACGGTATGGTAACTGAAGTCTTTCAGCAAAGACATATGTTAAGACTGCGTGGAAACATTGGTATTGCCCATAACCGTTACCCTACAGCAGGCTCTTCATCAGCAGCAGAAGCTCAGCCTTTCTATGTAAACTCTCCATACGGAATTGCACTGGCTCATAATGGTAACCTCATCAATTCTAAAGAGTTAAAAGAAAAGTGTAAAAAAGCCCACCGCCACGTAAATACCCAATCTGATTCTGAAATCCTTTTAAATATCCTTGCTTGGAAAATCTCTCAAATTTCTCACGATGTACCTACAACTGATGATATCTTTGAAGCAATCTCAGGTGTATATGATGAGATTAAAGGCGGTTATGCCGTAGTTTGCCTAGTATTAGGTGTAGGCCTTATCGCTTTCCGTGATCCATTTGGTATTAGACCAATGGTATTAGGTGAGAAGAAGGATGAGAACGGCAAGTCAGAATACATGGTAGCATCAGAGAGTGTTGCTTTAGATGTAAGTGGCTTTAAGTTAGTTCGTGATGTAAAACCAGGTGAAGCTTTACTTATCACTAAAGATGGTCAGCTTTACTCAAGAATTTGCGCTAAAGATCCACACTTACAGTCATGTATCTTTGAGTATGTATACTTTGCTCGTCCAGATAGCATTATCGATGGTGCTTCAGTATATGCAACTAGAGTACGTATGGGTACAAAGCTTGCTGAGCAGATCCAAAAAGAGCATCAGAATTTAAAGATTGATGTAGTAATTCCTATTCCTGACACTTCAATTGATATTGCTGTTCAGATTGCAAGAACCCTAGGTGTTCCATACCGTCAGGGCTTCGTTAAGAACCGCTACATTGGCAGAACCTTTATCATGCCAGGTCAGAAACAGCGTAAGAAGTCTGTACGTAATAAGCTAAACCCAATTCCAGCTGAGTTTGCAGGTAAGAACGTACTCTTAGTTGATGACTCAATCGTACGTGGTACCACTTCATTACAGATTGTTCAGATGGCTCGTGAGGCTGGTGCTAACAAGGTATTCTTTGCATCAGCATCTCCTGAGATCCGCTATCCAAACATATATGGTATTGATATGCCTACCTCAAAAGAGCTTATTGCTTATGGTAGAAACAATGAAGAGATCTGCAAAGAAATTGGCGCAGATGCTCTTATCTATCAAAAGTTAGAAGATCTTGAAGCATCTATAACAGAGGAAAATCCTGCTTTAACCAAGTTTGATACCTCAATCTTTACAGGAGAGTATATTGTTCCACCTGCAAAAGACTACTTTGAGAATATTGAAAAACAGCGTTCTGATGATGCTAAAGCTGACAAGGCATGGAAAGATAGTTCTGATTCAGAACAGTTAGATATTTTTAACATCTAGCTATAACTTTATTATTTACAACCTAAATTCTGCAGTTCAAAGATTAGTAACTATGATCTGCGGAGTTTAGGTTTTTAGCTTGCCATTTCGGATAATTGATGTAAAAGTTTACTCTATCTTGGATAGAAAGTAGCTTTTTCTAAGAATTGTAACTTCTTAGGATCTTCACCTTCAATAAGTTTAATTAAGTACTTAGATAATACTGTACCAATTGAATGGAAGTTCTGTCTTAATCCTGGTATAGGTGGTTGATAGAAAGCAGGTAAATCACTGGTTTCTATGTTAATTACATAAACATCCTTGTTAACTACTAAACCTGCATCAGCAACACCAGCTACACAACCTAATGATGAAATCTCAGAACCACAGAAGATACCATCTGGATGATTAGTTTTTGACATGATGTCACAGAAGAGTTTTCTGTAGTTTGTTTGAACAGAGTAGTCATAGACAATATCTCTGTCTCTATCAAAATCTATACCGTACTCCATTGCAGCTCTTTTAACACCATAGTACTTATGACAAGCATTGGTATATTCAGCTGATGATGAGATCATTAAGATGCGCTTACAGCCTTTTTGGAACAGGTAAGAAGCTGCTTTATAGCCGATATCGTAGTTATCAATATCAGCAAAAGCATGATCAATACTCATTTCGGTTTGACCAAAGGTAATAAATGGAACCTTATGCTCCTGTAGATAAGTTACTCTCTCATCTCTAGTCTTGGTTGCGTTGATGATAATGCCGCCAGCTAAACGTCTTTCAACAGCATACTTTACTGGTTCTAGAGGATCCTGTCCCGGTAGCATTGGAACTACTGAGAGGTTATAAGGAGTGCCAACAAGACCTGAGGTGAGTCCTGAAATTAAAGGTAGAGAGCCCACATCACCAACGATATCACCACTCTTTAACATTGGAAGAACTGCAACAAGATTGTAGTTAATACCTGTTTTTAAGCTCAGCCCCTGAAGATTTGGTGCATAACCTAATTTTTTTGCTGCAGCTTTAACCTTATCGATTGTAGGTTGCTTAACATCGTCGCCGTCTTTTAAGGCTCTTGATACAGTAGTAACTGAGAGCCCTGTATATTCAGCGATGGTTTTTAATGTAACTGCCATAATAAATTTCTGAAAATGTTACTAATAAATTGCTTATTGTTTATATAACCGTAACGATCGGATAAATGGTACCATACATCGCCTAAAAAATATAAGTTTCTGAAAAATTAACCCTAATGATCTAAGGAATATTTTGATTTACGGCAACCAAATAAACCCGATCAATCTCACATAAATTGATGGCTCGTTTGTCGTCAAAACAGTTAATAAGATCCTGAATCTAAGCCTTACAGGATGCTCTTTAAAAATCAGTGAATTTATATATCTTCTGAAAGGAAATTTGTCAGAGTTGCAATAGGAATATGCACTGTGTATCTCAACATCGCCTGTATTGATGTTAAGTAAGGAGTTAACTCTCTAAAGGAGGCGTTTCCAGAAACTTAAACAGGTAATTTAAAGTCAGAAGAGGAATACCTTTGAATGTTGAAAACACGTTGTTGTAGGACTTTAGCAGCTTTGCTCTCTTAGCTGTTTCTTTATTGCGGTGTTTAACTCCAGTGTGTTTAGATAAATCCAGTCTAGCTAAAGACAGAATGTTGTATGCCATTGAGTTCAATCCAAAGATTGAAGCTAAATGTTTTTCGTCACAGCAATGCTG
>JBNMJE010000058.1:0-13247 GCA_050873645.1 Succinivibrio sp.
AAAGTTTTGTCTTTAGCTAATTTATAAAGACGTAGAAAAGATATAAATAGTTAAGACAGTAAGATTATTAGCGCAGTTTGGTACAAGATAAGCGCTATTTAAAAAGTTGGGAAAAGAATTTTTATGAAATATCCACAGTATGTTCACTGGTCTGAAGGTCAGTTCTTACAGCCTCACCATTTTCAGCAGATGCAGCGCTCTTTAATTGAGACTATTAACTCTGAGCGCGCTTTATATACTCCATATTCTGAAGGTTTAGTTAGCATTGAAATTGATGAAGATGCCTTAAGAGCACGTCGAGTTGTCATAAAAAATCTTTGTGCGATTATGCCTGATGGTACCGGCATCAGTTTTCCAGGAAACTGCTCTTTACAGCCACTTACAGTAGACTTTGTAGCAGAAAAACAAGAAGAGAGTGTTACTGTCTATTTGTGTCTTCCTAATTACTTAAAAGATGAGAGTAATCTTTGTGAGAGCAGTGACAATGGCAAAAAAGAAAACAGCTACGGTCGCTATGAGGTGTCTTCTCACAATCTGACTGATGAGAACACAGGTGACAATCCTGCACTTATCATCAAGCGTAAATTAAATGTGCGTTTGATTACTGATGTAAAGGCTGTATCCGACTGCTCTTTATTACCGATTTTAAAGCTTAACTTTGCAAGTTTAGAGAATAATGATCACTATCTTGTTTTAGATAATAAATACACTCCTCCATATGTGGTTTTAGCTGAGAACAGCAACCTCTATACCATGCTGCGTGAGTTTGTATATGAGTTAAAGTCATATAAATCAAAGATCCTCTCTGATATTGAAAATGAAGGTTATGATCCAAACTTGGTTGCAGGTCCTCAGCTGTTAAGACTGCTACAGTTGCAACTTTTAAATGTGAATATCACCTCATTAAGCTCATTGCTGTTACCTCAGAGAGTATCTCCTTTTACTCTTTATCAGAAACTATCTGAGTTTTTATCAGCTCTAAAGGCATTCTTCCCATTATCTGATTCAAAGGAAGTGGTCTCATACAATCATAATGATTTATATGCAGTATTCTCTGAAATCATCAATTCAATCAGATCACTTCTAACCTCACAGGGCAGGGCAGAATGTCTTGAGGTTAACTTCAACTTTGATGAAACTGATAACTGCTATACAGCACTATTGGCTGATGAGCATATTGTTAAAGCTCGTGATTACTATATTGCTCTAAAGGGCAATAATGACTGGAAAGAGCTTATCTCTGATATTGAGACAGGTGACAACTTTAGAGTTATGGACTTTGGCTCAAAAGACAGCCGTGTAAGAGGTTTAAAACTAAGCTATGTACGCTTCCCTCCTCGCTATCTGCCAGTTACCTCATCAGATACTGTGATCTTTAAGGTAATGCGTGATGAGTCACCTAGAATTTGGCGCTATATCGTTGAAGATCATAAAATGGTAATTGATTTTGCGCCTAATATGTTCAAGCCATTTGAGGCAAAGCTTTATATGGCAGTAGTAGATGCAGAAAGTGAGGCTTAGCCTTTATTTTAGGCAAGGAATAGCCATTAAGATTAAGTTTTAGAAAAGCTTTAAAAAAAGTTAAAACAAAAGGTGCTTTATGAGCATTGGAGGAGGGCCTTAAAGAATTGGGCTTTTCTCATAAGAGGGTTAAGAATTAGTTATGGTTTCAAGTCAATTACATGAACTTATAAGACCGGTGCTGTTATATGTCTGTGACTGTTATTTATACAGACAGCATGGTGTTGAAGTCTCTTTAAACGAAGTTGACGGCAAACTTAAATCTCTATTTGCAGACATAAGACGCAAAGTAGATGGAGATGAGTTTCTAAAACGTGAATATGCTCAGGTAGAAAAGCCTTTAGTCTTTTTCGTTGACTACTTTTTTAAAGAAAACGGTTTTAGCTTTTCTAAAGAATATGAGCCTTTAGCCCGTATGTACAATGAGCTTTCAGGTGATGACAAGTTCTTTGATATCTTAGATAAGGTTCTAGCTACAAGCCAGAGCTCTAGTGATGTTATAAAGTCATTTTATCTGATGCTAGGTTTAGGCTTTGATGGCGCTTATAAACGTGATCCTAAAGAAGTTATTCCTTATATCAACGGCTGTGTAGACAGAATGTCACAGGACTTAAATCCTGAAGCGGAGTTTTTAACTCCAGATGTACAGCCAGAAGTCGTAGATACTCGTGCACGAGCTGATGGAAGAAACTTTAATCAATCTATAAAAGAAAAGACCTCTCGTGAGATTGCAGCTTTTCTTTTGAAAAAGAATTTAATCTTTATTTTAATTGCCTTAACTGTACTGTGTTTTGTGATCAATATGGCCAGTGTCTATAAAAACACCAATGCCTATAACACAATTGTTGAAGATACTGTTGAATCTGCATCTCCTTATAAGAGCATGTCCTCAACTGTAGAAGATGACAGTACAAATACCACTAGCTCTACTAACGAAAGCGCTCAACCTACAAATACACAGTCACTAGGATCTACAAATTTATCTAATGGTGGCACTGTAATTGTAGGTAATGGTAATTCTCAATATACAGATGAGCAGAACTAGAGTACAAAGATAAGAATTTACGGACTGATAAGCATGGATAATAGCAAAGATCTTACTCAAGGAATGGACTCAGGACTGTTTGATGGATTGTTTGACAGTGCAACTGGAATTATTTTAGTTGTACTTATAGTCCTGATCCTGATGTTAATTCTCTTCTTCCTGTTCAAGAGATTTAAGTTCAAGCATCAGATAAACAAGGAAAGACGTTCTTTAAAAGAAGATCTGATGATTTGGTCTAACCTTGCAAACTTAGTTTCAGGCGGTAAGAAAAGGAAGAAGGGTAAAGAAGAGCTAACCGCTGATGTCAGAATTGTAAAGTTAATTTTAGATTCTGCTGTAACTTACATTAAAGCTAAGTGCTATAAGAAACAAAGAACTCCATGGTATATCATCCTAGGTGAGCCTTTATCAGGTAAGAGTTCTATCTTAAAGGACTCTTCATTAGGCTATGATCAGTCACGCCGAGAGCTTGATCTTAAAGATGAAGAATGTCTGCATGTCTTTGTATCAAAAGGCAGTGTCTTTTTAGATGTTAAAGGTAAGACTTTCTTTGATACCTGGTTAGGAGGATCATCTGCTCAATGGGAAGTTATCTGTGAGCAGATTAAAAAGTATCATCACACTAAGCCTCTGTCAGGCGTAGTACTGACTATTCCTGCTGATGCGCTGATAGCAGATGACAGAGAACTTACCATTAAAAAAGCCAATTTAATTGCCTCAGAGTTACATAAATTAAGTTCAACTGTATGTATGAACTTACCATGTAAGGTAGTTATCACCAAATGTGACTGCATTGTAGGTTTTAGAGATTATTTTGCCTCATTCTCAGATGAGATGCGTGAGCAGGTTCTAGGTCTTGATCTTAGCAACGATGATGGCTTTTATGATGAAGATCTGTTCTATAACAGCTGGTCTAATTTTATCGAAAGATTAAAGTCAGGTGCTGTATCCTTACTCTCATCTCGAGAGGTGACCGATAAGAGCTACTCCTCTGAGAATAGATTAGACTCAACAGCCTATATCTTTACCTTCCCTGAGCATATGAATTATTTAAAACATGCTCTTGAGATCTACTTAAAGACCATCTTTGAAAGAACAGGCTCTTTTAAACCTAATTTTATTGAAGGTGTGTATTTTACCTCTTCAACAGATCAAGGCGTCTGCCTTGATCCTGATTATGCATCACATGAGAATAAAGCTGTAGATGAAGCTTTATTAGTAGATGAGGATAAGGTCTCAGAAAAGTCCTTCTTTATAAAACAGCTGTTTTTAAAGTTAATTCCAGACATGAATGACAAAGCTGTCTTTACTAAAAGAGAGAGACTTATAAGAAACATTCCTGTAGTAGCTTTGTGCACAGTGCTTTCAGTCCTAAGCTTAAACTACCTGACAGGTGCCCTGATGGGGCGTGATCTTATTTATGACAGATTACACTCTGATGTTATCTTTTATAAGAATTTAAATACCATGTTCGACAGGGGATATATCAGCGCATCCCCTTTAATTGATATTGATAAAAATGTCAAAGGCTATAACCGCTTTAGTGAGCTTATGGCTGGTAATTCTAGAAACAGTAGATTAAATTTCTTTACTGAGTCTAAATCACGTCTTTTAAAAGATGTGTCTTTACCATTTATTTATTTCCCATCCTCATATCTTTTAGGGGACTTTAATAATTTAAAGAAAGAAGACAGACATACTATTTACAATCAGTTATTAGTAAATATGGTGTTCTCTCCTGCTGCCTCTAACTTTGCTTTAGATTTATTAAAGAGAGATGATCCTTTTACAGAGAAAAAAGCTGATGCGCTGTCCTCATATATGTTCCTTGCTATTGCAAGAACAGGTCATGATGTTGAAGGCATTGAGATCTTAGAGAACAGTATTAAAAAGATCTTAGCTTATCAGTATCCTGATATCTCACCTAAGATCCTCAAGAACTTAACCCAGATGAGCTGTGGCGATGATGACTATGCTAAAGCTGCTGCAACCGAGATCTTATTAGATCCAAATTATGCACCAGCAGTTAACCATGGTCTGAAGCTCTTCATGGATCAATTATCCAAAATTGAGGCTTATCCAGAGTCAAAATATCAGGTCATAAAACATGATCTGAACTCAGGTGCTTTCTTAGTGTCTGTGTACAAGAAACTGTATGAATTTGCCTTTAATTATTCAGATAAGGTAAAAGATGAAGCTTATTTACAAGAATATGAAGAACTTCAGGCTTTAATTAAAAAGGCTATTACAGTGTCTTCAGATCTTGATAAAACAGCAGCTGTCTTTTTACATGATTATGCCTCTCCTGTAGTAAAGGCAGGCAATGGCTCTGAGAAAGCTGAAAAGGTTACAGTAACTGCTCAAAGATCTTTATTAGTAGACTCTGCTTACAATGCTTACAGAAAGATTGTATCTGATGACTTTGATTCTTTTATTGAATATGTAGAACAAAGTGATTCATCTGGTGCTGATATGGTCGAGAATGTGGTTTTAGCAGGAGAAGTTAAGACCTCTCGAGAGAGCACCCTGAACAATTTAGATAAAGACAGACAGGCTCTGAATGTAGTAATGGAGACTGTCAACAATTCAAGAATTTTTGATAAGACAGTCAATGAAAAAGACGGTATGAGATTGAATTATCAGCTCTTATCTGAGATGCTCAGCATCGCTGATACTTCAAACTTGAACTTGTCTTTAGATTCAACAGCAGACTTTATCGAACGCTACAATCAGTTGAATGTTACCTTTGCTGACAAGTACAAAGCTTTAGATAATTTTGATGTTCAGAATACTGAGGATTCAAAGATCAATGCCTTAACTAAGAGTATAAAAAACTATCTGAAATTCTCTGAGTTTACCTGCAGAATGATGCTTGCTAATGCTCTTTTAGATAAATATCCAGCATCGAGCTCAAAAGGTACCAATTTAACCTTACTAGCTGATGCCATCAGCAATTCAAAAGACTATGACTATGATGAGTTCTTATCAACTGATTTGGCTAAAGAAGCTTTAGGTTATTTTGAGGTAGCAGATGAGTTCTCTCCATCTGCTGTACATGACTTTATCAATCCTATTGCCACATTAGAGAGCTTTAAAAACGTAAAGCTAAAGGATAATAATCCTAATGGCTCTGACAACAGTGTAGTAGCCTTTAACAGCTATATCTCAAAGAGCAAGAAGGTAAAAGAAGTTAGTGCCTTACTTGAGGATTATGCTGATAAATTCATTAATTACTGGGGCAATTTTGCAGACTCTCTAAAGCCTTATGCTCAGGATTATGCTTCATTCCATGATTTTGCTCTAGACAGCAAAGCTTATCAGATTAACTCACAGTTATCTGATATCTATAACTTCAGCTATGATTTGATCTCATCTGTAAAAGAAGAGTCCTTAAGTGCAAAATCTAAAAAGACTAAAGCACAGTTACTCTCTTTAATTGATGACAGAAGAAAAGCTTTATCGCTAAACTTCACTCAAGCATGTACCAATGTACTAAATTCATGGGCAATGCTCCCAGAAGATCCTGTAAAAGCAAATCACTTTATCAGTGCTTTAGATAAAAAGGCTGTCCGCAATGATTACACCACTGTGCGTAATTTAAACAGCGCTAAGGGTAATATCCCATGGTGGACTTCATTTGTAAATTTAGGCACTACTCTTTTAAAGTCTGAAGCTTCATATCAGACAGCAACAGGCCTTGAAGAGTTCCAGTCAAAGCTGTATTTCTTCCCAATCCTAAAGGATGCAGCAACTGATGCTATGACTTTACGTTATGAGGATATGCCTTTATTAAATCGCAGATTAAAGAGCTACAGCCTTGTAAAGGATAAGCCATCAGATCTTAATGAGCCAAAGATTGAAGAGAGCGCAGATGAAGGTGTGGATAACTTACAGGAGCCACTGTTAAACAACGTGATGGCAGGACGTAATGACATCCGTCAGTGGGCAACCTCTGTAAGCAGGATCTTAACCGATGTTGGTGACAGAAAGAATAAATTAGAATTTACTGTCTCCATTCCTTCAATGGAAAAACAAGAAGAGTTAAGACAGTTATCAGGCATTGCTCTTCCTAATGCTGCTGTAACTATGCGTTATGTCAGCGTAAAGTTTATTTCAAATCAGTCTTTGTTAAACTCAAATAATACTAAAGAGTCCTCAAGACAAAGTACTGTAGTAGAAAATGGTGAGCGCAAGTTACTAAGTGCTGATGCTTCAAGTGGCAACTTTGAATTCTTGTTCTACAGATACTCAGATTCAAATATGGCTGACACCAGATTTAAGGTAAAAGGCAATTATGCTGCAATACGTATGTACTTAAATGATAGAGCTATCTATTCTGATAAGGAGCATTGCACATATGTACCTATTGTGGTGTCAAATCGAGGAGATGAGAGTGTGCTCTTTGTAAAAGTTGTCTTTAATAAAGAACTGCTCCGTCCTGATGAGTGGCCTGATTCTCAGAATTGGCCTTCAATTACCATGTTCTAGTGTAGTGTAAAAGTGCACTATCACTAAAAGGAATAGAAGGATACAAACAATCGATTAAACACGAAAATGTGAGATAGCACTGACTTATATCCAAAAAGTATAATCCGGTGCTATTTTTTTTGAGAAAAGGTAAAAAATTAAGCAGTAATTTTGAAATATTAATCTATACTTCAATAAGTTAGAAAAGATTGTTGATTGTGCTTTGTGTCTTTTAGCTTAAAAAACACAGCCCAAAAGAAAAACAGTTCAAATTATCACCAGAATTAAAAGGAGTGTAGCTATGCCAACACCAAGTGCCACACTAGTAAATCTTACTGCAACAGGCGATGCTGTTACAGGTCCTGGAATGCCTACTAATCTTGTAAATGGATTACCCCAAGCCTGTATGGGAGATCTAGTTGCAGGTCCAGTCTGTACAGGTGCAATTACAGCAACCACTGCTGTTAATGTTCTAACTAAAGGCAGACCTTCTGCTAATTTAGGTTCCTTAGTAACCGGTGTAAATCCAATTACAGGTATTCCTGTAGCTACAGCACTGGCAGCTTGTCCTAATCTTAATCGTTTAGTTTAGTAAGTCAGTTTTATAAAGTAGTGTTCTTTCCCATTACAAAAGAGCACTTTTACGATCCTTTTTATGGAAAATATCAAAATGGCAGATAAGTTAGATTGGTTAAATCAGCATTTTGTACTTTTATTACATAAGACAGTCGCAGAGGTAATTGCAAATGAGAATTACAAATTACCTTTTGAGTTAAGACAGAATGCTTTGACCTATCCTCAGTCAGATGCTTTTATTTATGAGCTTGAAAAACAAAATGAGCTTAAAAAAGCCAGCGAGTTTTTAGCCTATAACTTACAGCATCGTGCTTTAGCCTGGTGGGGATACTGCTGTGTGCTCTCTTTAGAACAGGAGCTGCAGGAAAAGCCAGCAGAGGAGCGTAAGCTTGAGGATATTGGTAAACCTCGTGAGTTTAACATTCCAGATTGGGCTAAGATGCCTGAGGATAACGAGCCTGAACTTAAATCTGTTGAGGATGTGTACAACATTCCTGAGATAAAAAAAATTAAAGAAGAGCTTGAGGCTACAAGAGCTAAAGCTCAGGCAGAATTTGATAAGTTCCCTCAGGAATTAAAAGACAAATACTACAAGGTCAAAAAAGAAGTTTATGACCAGTTCACTAAAGAGTTTGGTAAATCTCCTAATGAGCTTTTACAGGATCTCATAAAACTTGCTAATGACAATTTAAACAAGCCTGATATTGATATGGAGAAATCTCCTATCTTTAAAGCTGAAAAAGAACTTAAAGAAAAGATTGAAAAGGTAAGACAGGAGACCATTAAATCCATTAAGGCGGCTGTTCCTCAAAAGAGTGAAGAGGAGAAAAAAGAGCAGACTTCAAATGCCATGGACAGCGCTTACGCCTATATAGTCGCACCAAACGATCTTAATGCTCAAAACTGTCTGAATTTAGGAAATTTATGTCCTGATTTACCTGAAGGTTTACTCTCATTAGTCTGCTTTTGGTCTTATGGCAATATGACACCAAACGCAGACAACCAAAGAACTATGGTAATTAAGACTCCACCAGGCCTTGTAGCTAACGGTCTTAATTCATTACTTTTGATGTGTGCCTTAGCTAAAGGTGGTACCCGCAAGTTTGATGAAAGAGTAAAGCTTTATTTTGAGATTGGTAAAGAGATTGCTTATGGCCACAATGTTTGGTCTGTACATGTAGCTAATAAGTTAGCTCCTCACAGAGATTACTCTGATAAGAGATTTACAGGTCTTGTAGGTGATAATGAAGCCTTTAAAGGAACTTTATCTCCTGAGGAGACCTCACTTGAGAGTAAGAGCTTTAATGCAATAAATAAAGGTAATAACTTTAACAATACTCCTGATAACGTGAAGACTCAGAGTCATAACACTAATAGCAGTGCTGCTACTGAGAAAAAAGATGGAGAAAAAGAGCGCAAAGGTACTACTACCTTTACTCGTTTTAAAGGTTAGATAGCACCATAAAATCAAACAAAGGAAATAGAAAACAGGAATAAAAGATAAAATCAACCGGTTTTGATGTAATTGAACATGCAGCTGAAGTTTTAGAAAATATGACTTTATGCTGCATTTATCGCTATTCATTTTGATAAAAATAAAAAATTTTAGGAGGCTCCTCTATGGCAGTTTACAGCGGTGTTTTTAAAAAAAGTATATATGTAGCTGTTAGCGCAAAAAAGAATGCTCCTGATGCTAAAAATGCTCTTGTTTTCTTTAATAAAGCAAGAGAAATTCCTGATGTAGCTTACGCAGTTGAGGTTACAGAAGGTGTTTCTATACCTTTTGATTTAAAGCTAACCCTTTTAACCACATATCAGCCATCACGCTCTGAATTAAGAGATCATCTGTTGATGAGTAATTACACTGTAACTTTAAGACAGGGTAATACTGATGATAAATCTTTATCTCAATTAGCCGTTGTTCAGCGTGAGCGCGTCTTTAAAGGTATTGTTACAAAATATCAGTACAAAGGTAAGAGTCCATCTCTGCCTAATGCTGATAAGCCTTGCTATATCTATGAACTTACGATTGCCCCAGAGATGAGCTTACTTGCTATGCACAAGCGCACTGCTCATTACAGTGGTAAAAAAGTAACTGAAATTGTCAAAGAGCTCTTTAAAAATCATGAGCTTGAAGCAAACTGTGAGATAGATGCAACTTTATTAGGCAATGATCCTCTTGATGATACAGGCTTTGTCTTTGAACAGAATAACGAAACTGATTTAGATTTTCTGCAAAGACTCTGTTATCAGTTCTCTTTAAATTACAACTTTGTGTATGCAAATGGTGTCTGCAAAGTTGTTTTCTCAAGAGTAAGCATGCTCTGCAATACTTTCCCTGTAAATGTTCTGCCTGCAATTGCAAAGGAGAACTTGCCTAATGAAGCACAAGCAAACAGTGCTGCAGTTGTACAGACCTTTGTAAATCCGAATATTGAGCTTGAAGCATCAGATCATAATTATCTACAAGATGTAGCTTATAAAGGCGGGATTACAGAAGGTTCAATCTTTTCTGAGAACACTACTTTAGATAACTTCAACTATACACTTCAGAGCAATATCAATACTGATATTGCAGGTAAGGCCAAGCAGTTATCATATCTAAAAGAGAGCTTTAGTAAGACTAAAGAGAAGGCAGATGAATATATAGTAGCTAAATCATCTGATCTTATCTTTGCTTCAGGTGTGCATTTTAAAATAAATGATGAGTACTCCATCTATAACGGAAGTCTGTGTACAGTGGTGCGCTCTTACTTTAAATTCAACGTTAAATATCCTGTCACTTTAGCTAAAGTAGACTCTGTATCTCCATCAGAGAGTCCTCTTTCTTTAAGATTTGTTGCAATTCCTTCCTCAAACTCAACTAATGACGTTTTAGGTCCTTTAAATGTCTTTTCAAGACTTGATAATGCAACAGATGTTGATGAATGTTTTTCCATCGAGGTTAAAAAACAGGTTGGTGCAAGAGCTGTTTACAGCTCTTTGCAAAATGTAAAAACTGTAATTGGTGTAGTTTGTAACAGCAATGGTGACGTTGTTGATGACGATCCTCTTAGCAGAAAAGCTGCAGAGTCTAACTTCAGTAATTTTGACAAGTTCTATGTAAGGCTTGAGTCTCTGTCTAATACTCCTACGGTAGTAGTCTGTGACTATGTAAGTGCCTATGGAAGTTTAGGCAGTTTACCTAAATTAGGTAAAAGAGTAGTGATGCTCTATACAGGTAACAAGTACTATTACCTAGGTCAGATAGCAAGTGATGAGATCACAGGTATCAATAATGAGAAACTTTTAAAACAGAGAACAGATTCTTTGTCTTTACACAATGAGTCTAACTCTAGTGTTATTGGCATCAATGCAGCCTCAGATACTGATACTGAGATTATGAAGTTTATTTTGTCAGGTGACATGCCTTTTTATGTGGATAATCTCAATAACCAGAATAACAGCCTGCGTCCAAAAGAAATCTTTGAAAAGAATACAGTAAAGTTATCTTATTCTTTAGCTAAAGAGTCCACTGCTAAAAATAATACAACCCATGAAATCAAGCAAAGTAAGATTTCTAAAGAATATACCTATGCTAAATGGGCTGAAAAATTACCTAATGACATCGTTTCAGTAAAAGACCTTATGAACTCAATTTCTATGAATCTTTCAAACTGTCTTGTTGAAGGTCAGACAGACAAAGAACAGAATTTAAGAGATTCATATGAGAAATGCGTTGAATCATTAAATTCAATGAATCAGGCACTTAAAAACCTGTCATCAGAATTAGCTTCTGCTTTAGAAGATTACATTTCATTTAATGGCGATTCTAATATTACTATTAAGTCTCCAGGTGAAGTTCTGGTAGCATCAGCAGTTAAAGACAAAAATGGCTCTTTCATTAGTGTCTCAGGAGAAAATGGTGTAACTATCAGTTCAGAGGTTGTAAGTAAAGAAAAAGACTCCTCCTCAGGACAGTTAACTCTTAATGCTGGTAAGACACTTAATATCAGTGCAGAAAAGTCAATTACTTTAAGTGTAGGCAACTCTACAATTACCATTGATGCTGGCGGTATTAATCTTACCTCTAAGAAGTTTAAAGAAGACACTACCGCTTGGGATAGCTCGATTACTGTTGACGGTATGACAGGTATTCAGATGGAAGCTTTTGATACCAACATTGACTCATTCTCATCAACTACCATTTCAGATGGTTTTGGTGCAGAGATCTCTACTTTAGCAGGCAGAGTTACTGTAAGTGGTACCAATGTAGATATAGAGAACACCAAACGTGATGATTTAATCTACTGTTTAACCAATCTTTCTAAAAATGTAGCAACCTGGATCACCTCTGGTGTAGAAGCTGCTAATAATTATAGTGAAGACGAGCGCCGTGATGCTGAACGTGGTGTAAAACTGTACTCAAATATCGTCGATACCTATCAGGGCATCACCAGGATCATCAGAGATGTGGCGACAGCAGCAAACACCGCCGAAACAGGAGAAAAAATTCAGGCAGCATTCTCTGCAATAGCTGGTATTGTCAAGATCGTCGATCTGATTGAGGATATTGTGATAACTTCAATTGATATTGATCAGAGAAAAGATGAGGATCTTACCTGGGAAGCACGCACTAAAGAGAATAACTATCTCTCAAAGAGAGATGTTTTTAGAATGACAACCTCTTCTATTGCTAAAACAGCACTGGTTTTAAGTTCTATGCCATCATTCTTCTTTGCTCTAAAGAGTGCTAATGTAAGTTCAATGTCGTTATCTCCTGATGAAATCAACGTTTCAAGTCAAAGCAACAAATCTTTCTATGTTGATTTAAAAGAAGCATCAACAGTTGTAGCAGGTACAAATATTCGTCCATAGGAGCACATGATGAAAACAAAATATACCAGAAAATCAGCTATATCAGAGACTGTAAAAGCATGTGCTTCTATTTCTCTTACAGCAATTTCAGCTGTTGCTATGGGTGTCTTGCAAGCTACAACTGTAACTAATTATGAGAATAAAAATGTCATCGGTAATAAAAAAGTAGCGCCGACAGATGACAAAACCTCATTAGAGTCCCGCGAATCATCAGGAGTAAGTAATGACAGCTCATTATCTAAAGATGATGTATCAGCTCAAAAAGGTGAGGTTGATGCAGCAGAAACTGAAGGCAAAGCATCAACTTCTGAAGCTACAGCATCTGACAGTGGCGCTTCAGCTTTAAAGACTAAAGCTGGCGCTACAGATATTGCAACTAAAGGCATTAAGCTTAACTAAAGCTTAATGAAAATAATTAAGTTATGCTCAAAATTAAAAGCTCAAAAGTTGCTTAAATTTTGTGAGAAGACCCTTTTAAATCACGAAATTAAGCTTATGTTGAGTGCATTAAAGCTTTTACTTTGCTTTTTATAAAAGATGACATAACCTAAAGTAAGTCAATCTTTATGAGTAGAGCATAACTATTAAAATCAAAGAGAAACTCTCTAAAAATAAAATTTCACTAAAGGCAAATCAATTGAACCAAATGTAAGTTAAAACTATAAGGAGCCACCTTAAGTCAAAGTATAACGGTGTTTTTAACAAGAGTATTGATGTCTCTGTTATCGCCAAACAAAGCGCCCCTGTAAAAGATAATGAAAGTGCTCAAGCTCACTCTATC
>JBNMJE010000059.1:0-13175 GCA_050873645.1 Succinivibrio sp.
TACACTATTTTAAGAAAAAATCAAGTTTTATTTCGGAAAATGTCGGAACTTTTATCAGATATTTCAGTATGTAAACTAAATTAGGTGAAATTTTGTCAGGTTAAAAATATAGTGTAAGAACTATGACCGAGATCTTAGGGGTTAGTGTAACAATTTTCGTTCATTATATTTAATACCTATTTATTTAAGCTGTTTACAAGAAAAGTTTTTCATATATAATTGCAAACAAGTATGTGATTTTGATCACTTTTTGAATTTAGGTGTATATGAAGTTATTAAGAGCTTTACTTTATGTTGCTAGCGTAGCGGTGCTATGCGTTCCTTTGATAATTATTATTTGTCAGGGTGAAGAGAGCAAACAATCTTTAAAAACTACAATGACTTCAGAGTCAGTTGATGACAGCATCTGCAGAGACGGTGATCTTGATAGATGTTTAAAGGCTAGAGATAACAGCCTTCGCAACAAAGAGTATGAGTTAGCTTTCTCATACATGAGAAGATTATGTGAAGACTTCAAAAACTCAGATGCTTGTTTACAGACCTATTCAACATACTACGCAATTCAGTCAAATACAGAAAAGAACAGAAGCCTAGTTAGAGTTACTCTTTATGAAGTTCTGTATTATCTTGATATCGGTTGTAAGCTTAACAACTATGACGCTTGCATGAGAGCAGGCAAAATCTACGAGCATGGAGTAAAGCCTGGTACTTCACAGGCACTTTACGGCTATAACATAGCTTATGATGCTCAGGAAGCTAAAAGATACTACAAGAGAGTATGTAGCTCAATTTCTGATAAGGCTGAAGAAGCTTGCCAGAAGATTGAAGAGTTATCTCAGACCCGTCACTCTCTTACTGATTAGATTTGTTTTTATCATTCCTGATATAAGTGCAGTTTTACACTGCACTTTATTCTAAAGTCATCCCTTTTAAATAGTCTTTAAAACCTTCCTTACACTAAATATCTGCTATTTCAACCTAAACTCATTCAACTATGAGCACACACAAATCAGATAAGACCAGCTTAGAAGATCTGTGTTTGACTCTTTTAATTAACAGTCTTTTCCTGACCTTTAGGCAATAAAAAAGAGAGCCTGAGCTCTCTTCTTATGAAATTCTGATTGACGTTAATCTTGATGATGCAGTAAGTGTCCCATGCGCTTTTCTTTAGTATCAAGATAACCTTCGTTAAAGGTATTTCTACCGTACTCAATAGGTTTTCTGTCTACTACTTCAATACCATGAGACTCGATGTCATGGATTTTAGCAGGGTTATTTGTCATTAAAATAACCTTAGTAAAGCCCATGTTCTTCATCATCTGAGCGCATGCTTCGTATTCACGACCGTCAGCTGGGAATCCTAACTGGATATTAGCATCAACTGTATCAGCTCCATTATCTTGAAGTTTATAGGCTCTGATCTTATTGAAAAGGCCAATACCACGACCTTCCTGTCTCATGTACAACAAGGCGCCTCTGCCTTCTTTTTGAATTGCTTTTAAAGCAGCTTCTAGCTGAAAACCGCAATCACAACGTAAAGAACCGAATACGTCACCTGTTAAGCACTCTGAATGAATTCTGCATAAAACAGGTTTGCCATCTTTAAGATCACCTAAAAACACCACTGCATGATCTAGAACGTCGTTCTCTTTGAAGATGGTGATATTAAACTGACCAAACTTTGTTGGTAGTTTTGCAACAGGTCCTTGAATCAGTTTTGTAGTCAATGTTTTATCCTAACTTAACCATTAAAAACTTTAATTAAAACTGTTTAGATGAACTATCTAATCTTAAGTTTTGCTTTTTAATCATGTGAAAGGCCACTAAAATGTGACGTAACTCATTAATCCTGACTATTCTAACACAACACATCAAGACAACACACACTTATGTACAACACTCTCATACAACACCTTCATACAACACGCTCTTATGAAATAGTAGATGAACATGATGTATGATGTCTTATTTTAGGTAAGTTCACCTCATTGAAGCTGTGTAGTCAGAATTATTTTCAGAGTTACTTCTATGGTAGCTTTAAAAAGTTGAAAAAATCAGTTTTAAATCGCGATTATAGTAGATTATCGCTTTATTAATTTGTTATAATACTTCGCTTAAAAGTTTAAGGAATAAAAATGTCAGATCCAATTGTTATTGCAGTAGATGGCCCAGGCGGTGCAGGTAAAGGCGAATTAACCCGTAGACTTGCTGAAGCTTTGGATTTTGATTTATTGGATTCTGGTGCTATTTACAGAGTTCTAGCTTATGCAGTTAGAAAAGCTGGTTTAGCACTTTTTGATGAAGATTCTGTAGTTCAAGAGGCTAAGCTTCTGAACTTATCATTTGAATGCCTAGATGATGGTGTTCATGTTCTGTTAGGCGGTGAAGATGTATCTTCACAGATTAGAACAGAAGAAGCAGGAGCTAATGCAAGTAAAGTTGCAGCTTATCCTTCAGTAAGACAGGCTCTTTTACAGCGTCAGCGAGAGTTCTTAAAAGAACCTGGTTTAGTTGCTGATGGTAGAGATATGGGAACTGTAGTTTTCCCTAAAGCTCAGGTTAAGATCTTCTTAGACGCTAGTGCTGAAGTTAGAGCAAAGAGACGTTGCTTGCAGCTAGAGGCAAAAGGTAAGACTGCTGATTTTGATACCATCTTAAAAGAGATCCAGGAGCGTGATGATAGAGATCGTAATCGCCCTGTAGCTCCTTTAAAGGCAGCTGATGATGCTCTTGTAATTGACTCATCTGATATGGATATTAAGACAGTTTACAAGACAGCTTTAGACTACGTTAAACAAAAGACTGGTCTTAAAGTAGAGTAGATTTTTTTTACTTCGTGATGTCATGGATGACATTACATTATTTACAACTCCCCGTAAGCATGATGCTTTGGGGCTTATATGGGAAACCTTAATGGAATCATTTGCACAACTTTTCGAAGAGTCCTTAAAGAATGTTGAGACCCGTCCAGGCTCAATGGTTAAAGGTACTGTAGTAGCTATCAACAACGGCTTTGTTATTGTTGACACTGGCTTAAAGTCAGAGTCACCAATCCCACAGGAGCAGTTCTTAAATGCTCAGGGTGAGTTAGAAGTTAAAGTTGGTGATCAGGTAGACGTAGCTTTAGAGTCTGTTGAATCAGGCGACGGTGAGACTCAGGTATCTCGCGAAAAGGCAAAACGCAACGAAGCTTGGATCAAGCTTGAAGATGCATTCAACAAGAACGAGACTGTTGTTGGTATTATCGATGGCAAGGTTAAGGGTGGCTTCACCGTTCAGTTAGGCGGTATCCGTGCTTTCTTACCTGGCTCATTAGTTGACGTACGTCCAGTACGTGATACCACTCACTTAGAGGGTAAAGAGCAGCAGTTC
This sequence comes from Succinivibrio sp., assembly GCA_050873645.1. Taxonomy (GTDB): domain Bacteria; phylum Pseudomonadota; class Gammaproteobacteria; order Enterobacterales; family Succinivibrionaceae; genus Succinivibrio. The sequence goes on from JBNMJE010000059.1 coordinate 3,373, forward strand.
AAGGTAATCAAGTTAGACCAGAAGCGCAACAATGTTGTTGTTTCACGTCGTGCTGTTATCGAGACTGAGAACTCTGCAGATCGTGAGAGCGTTCTTGCAAACTTAGCTGAAGGTCAGACTGTTAAAGGTATCGTTAAGAACCTTACCGATTACGGTGCATTCGTTGATCTTGGCGGCGTAGACGGCTTATTACACATCACTGATATGGCTTGGAAGCGTGTAAAGCACCCTTCAGAGATTGTTCAGGTTGGTGAGGAAGTAACTGTTAAGGTTCTGAAGTTCGACCGTGAGCGTTCACGTGTATCTTTAGGCTTAAAGCAGTTAGGTGAAGATCCATGGGCAAATATCGCTGCTCGCTTCCCAGTTGGTTCAGTAATCGAAGGCAAGGTAACTAACTTAACAGATTACGGTTGCTTCGTTGAAATCGCTGATGGCGTTGAAGGCTTAGTTCACGTTTCAGAGATGGATTGGACCAATAAGAACATTCACCCTTCAAAGATTGTATCTGTAGGTGATAAGGTTCAGGTTAAGGTTCTAGAGTTAGACGAAGAGCGTCGTCGTATTTCTTTAGGCTTAAAGCAGTGCAAGGCAAATCCTTGGATCGAGTTTGCTGAGTCACACTCAAAGGGTGACAAGGTAACAGGTAAGATCAAGTCAATCACCGATTTCGGTATCTTTATCGGCTTAGATGGCGGTATTGATGGCTTAGTTCACTTATCAGACATCTCTTGGCAGCAGGCTGGTGAAGAAGCAGTTCGCAACTTCAAGAAGGGTGATGAAATCACCGCTATCGTTCTACAGGTAGATCCAGAGCGTGAGCGTATTTCATTAGGCTTAAAGCAGATCTCTGAGGATCCATTTGCTGATTACGTTTCAGCTCACCGCAAAGGCTCAATTGTTTCAGGTAAGGTTACCGCAGTTGATGCACGTGGCGTAACTGTTGAATTAGCAGAAGGCATCACTGGCTACATCAAGGCATCAGACTTATCACGTGATCGTGTTGACGATGCAACAACTGTAGCTAAAGCAGGTGATACCATCGAGGCTAAGTTCGTAAACGTTGATCGCAAGACCCGTCAGATCACTCTATCAGTTCGTGCAAAAGACGAGGCTGAGGAGAAGGAAGCTTTAGAGTCTGTAAATCAGAAGGCTCAGGAGCCTACAACTACTGCAATGGAAGCTGCTTTCGCAGCTGCTAAAAAGCAGTAATTGACCTCTTAGGTTGATAAAAAATGGGGACTTTAGTCCCCATTTTTGTGTCCGCAGAAAATTAAAAAGTCTTAAAATTCTCTCGTCTTTAAACTAAAACAGTTCCTTTTATCTTGGCTCCTGTTTTTGAATAATTCTCAAATCTAATCTCTGGATGTTTTTTTACAGCATCTTCTAGATATTCTCTGTAAAGATTGAAGACTCTAATTGTCTTTTGCATAACTCCATCATTACACTCTACATAGAGCTCTTTATCATAAGAACTCATGGCTTTTGCTCCAATGTCGCCTGTATGAGTTCTGTCGCCTTTAAAAGCAAAGTCACAGCCAAATAGTTTGATGCTTTTAGCTTTAGCTTTGATGGCAATTGCTACTGACTCATTTAACACTGAGCCACCATAGGTTATGAAGTCTGCATTTTCTTTTGGAAGATATGGAAGTAACTCTAGATCACGAGTCTGATAGATAAAGTATTTAAGTCCAGGGTAATTTTCAATAAAAGCTTTTTCTGAATGAGCAGAAAAGATTAAGGTGCTGTCTTTATATAAGGACAGATCTTTGAAGATCTTGTCTTTTAGTGCAACATAAACATTTGCATCTGTGGTGACAATTACGTCAGGTACAATCTTATGTGCATTTAAAGTGGTCAGACTAGTATCAACTGCGATTAAGAACACTCCTTTTTCATGAAATTGCTTTACAGTTTCAATGTTGTCTTCTAATGAAGGCCCAGAGGCGGTTAGCATGATGTCTTTTGGATAGGTGTTTAAAACGTCTTGAGTTAAGATCTTTTCTTGTTTTAGTAACTCAAAATTGTCTTTAATATTCTTTTCAAAGAGCTTTTTAGTGGTTCTGTTAAAATAGTCGTTTGCAAAGTTGTTATCTAAGTAGTTTAGTAATCTGCTTTTTAAATTATTAAAAGTCTTAGTGTCAATGAGTAACTCTGGCTGCACAATGATGCTGTTACTGTAAACAGTAGTGTCATCATCCGGAAGATAAAACTTTACATTGCTTTTAAAGATACTGCTCAACTCATCATCCATAGACAGGAGCTGATAGAACAGAGCTGGATTTAAGATATAGACTCTTATGTCAGCATTTTTCTTTACATTTAAAAGATATCTAATCTCATCTCCTAAACCAAAGCCATAGACTGTTACTGGCATAGAAGCATTTACCTTGTTTACACGATACTTTGCAAAGCCCATTCGATCATGATGAGAGGTTAGCTGTCTACCATCTACAAGAAGAGTTGTTTCCTTTCCTTCATCGATTTGAATATCGTATTGAGTGCTGTTTTCAAACTGAGCTAATTTTGCAGCAAAATCAGGGGAGCCTTTACATAAAGCTAGGTAGTTTTTTGAGAATATTGAATCTGGCATAAATTATTTACTCGACATCTTTATTTAGCTCATATAGATAGCTCATATTGACCAAAAATAAGCCATCTGTCAAAAAATTATTAAAAAAAATGTCATCTGTTGCATTTTTTTCTTTTAAATCATAGAGAAAATCAATAATATGACTATCATTAAGATAGATGATAAATAAGTGACTTCAATACTGATAATTTCTTAAGAGAACTTTATTTGAATGAAGTTTTATTAAGACAAGTTTTGTTACTTGGTGATGTTTTATTAGTAAGTGAAGTTAAATCAGTTGGTATGTTAGGAGATAATCCATGACAAGAGCAGAGCTAATCGATTCTTTAGCAAAACAGTTTGTTTACTACAGCCCACAGACTGTAGATGCTGCTGTAAGAGAAGTATTTGAGATCATGATTGAGACACTGTCTCTTGGTGAGCGTATCGAGATCCGCGGTTTTGGCAGTTTTGAAGTTCGTATTCATGAGCCACGTGTAGCTCATAACCCAAAGACCGGTGAGCAGGTTAATTTAAACAGACGTCGTGTAGTTCACTTCAAACCTGGTGTTGAACTTCGTGACCGAGTAAACTCAATCAATAACGATAAAGTAGAAGTAGAATAGTTTGCTTCAGTTATTTTTTTAGGTATCAGCTGTTATTTGCTGTGCCTTTTGATGCGCAACGCAGTGTGTGAGTTTCATAATATGATTTTGATATTATGTTTTCCATATTCTGAGCTGCGCATTATGCTATTATTATAAGTATGTTCGCTTTATAGGTTTGAAATGATTAAATTTTGGTTTTATGTAGTAGTATTGCTCATTTTGGCAGTTTTAGGTTTAGCTGTAGGCAGTGCGAATGATACTCTCATTTCATTTGATTTCCTTTTTGTGAAAAAGGAAATTTCTGTAGCAACTGTTTTAGTTATTGGTGTAATTTTCGGTTTTATCTTAGGTGTGTATGCTAGTTTGCTACTTTGCTTGAAGATGTGGTACAGAGCAAAGAAAGCACAGCTTTCACTTAACAAAGCAAAAAAACAATTACAGACAGTTAAATCTGACAATAAGCAAGAATAATCGATAATGTTTGAGTTACTCTTTTTACTTCTTCCTGTAGCTGCCGTATACGGCTACTTCATGGGAAAAAACTATTCTAAGCAGAAGTTGCAGGAAAGTAAGAATCAGCAAAATGCTAATTATCTGCGTGGCTTTGACTATTTGCTCAATAACAAGCAGGACAAAGCTGTAGATAAGTTTATTGCTTATTTCAACAGTAAAGATCCTTCCTTTGAATCCTCAATTGCATTAGGTACTCTATTCAGACAGCGTGGTGAAGTAGATAAGGCTATTTCATTGCATGAAAAGATGTCTAAAGACAAAAACTTGGATGATGGCGAGAATATGCTCTCATTATTAGAGCTAAGCCATGACTTTATCAGCGCAGGTCTTTTAGACAGGGCTGAAGACATCTTATTAAAAATGGTAGAGATCCCTACCTACAGATCAAAGGCGGCCAAGCTCTTACTTACCGTCTATGAAAAAGAGCAGGATTTTGAGAAGGCTGTTAATGTAGCAACTCAATATTTTGATGAGAATGAGCATTCTGTAGCTAAACTTTTAAGTCAGTACAGATGTGAGATTGCTAAAAAGCTCTCATTTGAAGGTAAAAAGACTGATGCTGTATCAGAGCTTAGAAAGGCTATTACCTGTTATGAGAAATCAAAACGCGCAAGATTAGAATTAGCTGATGTTTTAATCAGCCAAAGAAAGTTTACCGATGCTTATAAATTAGTCAAAGAGGTAAGCTCAATCGATCCTAGATTAGGTCTTGTATGCTTAGATAAACTAAAGCAGTGTTTCCCTAATATTGCTGATCCAAATTATCGTTATGCACTAGAAGATCTTGTGCACAGAACTAACTCAGCCTCAGCTATGGTTGAGCTTGTAAAGACCGTAGAACAGTCCTCAGGTCGAGAGGATGCTATCGCTTTACTTGAGTCATTTTTAAAGAATAAATCTAACTTAAAGCTCTTCTCTCAAATGTTAGAGCTTAAAGCTCACAGTTCTGATGCAAATGCCAACGAATCAATCATGCAGTTAAAGAGCATGTTAGATGCACATATTTCACTTACAACTCCTTATTTCTGCCCAAATTGTGGTTTTGAAAGCAAGATGCTGTTCTGGCAGTGTCCTTCATGCCGCAGATGGGAGAGTATGAAAGCTAAAACTGGACTGGATGGAGATTAAAACATGAACGATCCAAAAATCATTGTAGCCTTAGACTACGATAATGCTGATAGCGCTTTAAAATTCGCATCAAAGGTTACACCTGATCTATGCAAACTAAAGGTTGGTAACGAACTCTTTACAATTGCAGGTCCTCAGTTAGTTTCAAAGTTGGTTGATAAGGGCTTTAAGGTATTCTTAGATCTTAAATTTCATGATATTCCTAATACCGTTGCCAGAGCTTGTGAGTCAGCAGCTAAATTAGGTGTATGGATGTGTAATGTTCATGCATCAGGCGGTCCTGTAATGATGAAGGCAGCTATGGAAGCTATCTCTAAATACGAGAATCGTCCAAAGCTTATCGCTGTTACTGTTTTAACCTCAATGGATGAGACTCAGTTAAATTCAGTTGGTGTAAACAATCAGCCAAAAACTCAGGTATTACAGTTAGCTAAATTAGTTAAAGAGTGTGGCTTGGATGGTGTGGTTTCATCTGCTCAGGAAGTAAGTCTGATTAAGCAGTATATGGGTATTCCATTTATGTGTGTAACCCCAGGTATTCGCCCAACAGGCTCTGCTTTAGGTGACCAGAAGCGTGTAATGACACCTAGTGAGGCAATTGCAGCTGGTTCAGATTATTTAGTAATAGGACGTCCTATTACCAAGTCAGATGATCCTGTAAAGACCTTACATGAAATCAATGATTCCATCATTGTTAAATAATAAAGTTAAGTAATTAAGGTAATTAGATTTATAGCAATGGAGAGGTTAATCCTCTTCATCTGAAATTAGGTAATGTTTCTTGTCGGTAATGCCGTCACGATCCATTACCTTTTTCATTCCTGTAGGGATCTTGCCTTGTCCTGACCAATATTGTGTTTCACCATTAAGATCAACATATTCATATTTAGGCTTCATCTTTGCCTTGTTGGTTTTAAGTCCCTTTAGTGCAGCCAGATCATCAATAGTGTAGTTGTGACTGTCCAGGCTGTTTAAAAGACCTGACAGAAAGGTTTCTCTTTCTTGCTGTTCTTTTAATTTAGCTTCTTCTTGAGATTTAACATTTTCATATAGAGCTGTTAACTTTTCTACAATAGACTTTATTTCAGATGAGGAAGCTCCTCTGAAGAAAGCATTTAGATTTCTAATATTTTTCAGATATCTATAGTCCATATGTCAGTCCTAATTGTTCAGTGCTAATATTATACATGAACTAAAAATGTGTTTTCTTTATGAAGTTCAATGAATAGCTTTTGGTCACTCTTACTTTTAGTCATGAATACTTTTGGTCATGAATGAATCTGTTACATAGTAAGAAGAGCAAAATTACAACTAAAAAGACGTTTAGAGAGCTTTTTAAAGAATGATGTTGGAATAGTACTGGTATGAGAATTGTGATTTTAAGACATGGTGAGGCTACTCTTTCAAACTGTGACAGAGTGTTGTCTTCACAGGGTATGAAAGAAGCTGTAGCTACAGGGCAGAAGTTATCAAAGATATTAAAAATCACTAGGTGCTTTTGTTCTCCTAAAACAAGAGCAGAGCAGACAGCCAACATTGTTTGTCAGCAACTAGGTTTTGAAGGAACAAAAGAGCATTTGAGCGAACTTACCCCATCAGGAAATCCAACAAAGGTTGTATCTTATATTGATGAGAACTGTGATGATGAGGATACCGTGCTTTTGGTATCTCACTTACCTTTAGTGGAGTTATTAGCTTATGAATATAACGGTAAGCTTAATTTTCCACCTAGGTTTTCTACAGCATGTGCATTGATAATAGATTATGACTATGTAAGAGGAAAGTACAAAAGGTTTATAAGTCCTGCTTTTGACGATGTAATTTTTGACTAGAGACGCAGAATTTTTACACTGTTACTTTGTTTCATTAATGACAAATTATAGTTTTGATGATTCAACTTTGTTTTTGTCAACAGTTGTCACACTTTGTTGATAATGTTGCGTAATTGAGAAAATTTTCTAACTAGATCAATGAATTCTTAAACTTTTTAACCTAAGATTAAAAGAGTTAACAAAAATAATAATAAAGATAAAAATTTACATCGTTATACAGCAGACGATGACAAGAATAAGGACAGTTATAAATGAGAGTTTTCAAAAACTATGCTCCAAAGCAGATTGCAAAATATGTTGTAGCCTTTTTCAAAGGTCAATTTTCAATCGAGGGTCAGGGGGTCTTTGAATTTGACGCAGGCAGAGTTGTGGTAAAAGTAAAGATGGATGAAGCTTCTAAAAAGATCTGTAAAGAGATCAACGAAGAAGCAACAGCTATGTCTACTAAATTAGAGGTAGAGCAATACCACTAGTTTTAAGCTGGCTTTTAAAAACTTTTGAGCTTAATTTTGGCTCTCTAAAAGAGGATGTTTAAAAACGTCCTTTTTTTATGCAAAAATCAGGTGATTTTCAAATACACAGCTTTGAAATTTCACTATGCTATAATGCATAGGCTTCTTTGAAGCGTATGTTTTTCAATTTCGCAAAGGTTATATGTCGAAACTTCAGAATAATGCAGAGATCTCTAACATTCATGCTATGTTAGATGAGCTTCCAAACGCAGAACAGATCCAAGATTCAATCGTTAACGAATTATCAACAGTACAAGACGTAGTACGTTATCTTGTATCCTGTTTTTCAAGCCACTCTATCTTTGTAGGTCATGGTACAGACAACTATTGGGATGAAGCTTTGGAAATTGTCCAGGCTGTAATGCATCTTCAGCCACCATGTGATGATTCAACCTTAAACTCAAAGTTAACTAAGAGTGAGAGAGTAATAATTGCTAAGATTGCTGTACAGAGAATTCTAGAGAGAATTCCTACTCCATACCTGACTCACAGAGCATTTTTCTGCGGTAAAGAATTCTATGTTGATGACAGAGTCATCATCCCAAGATCACCTATTGCCGAGCTCATCGAGAATGGCTTTGATCCTTATCTTGAGAGAAGCCCTGAAAGAGTTCTTGATATGTGTACAGGCTCTGCTTGCATCGCTATTGCCATTGCGCTTCACTTTGACGGTGATGTTGAGGTTGATGCTGTAGATATTTCAGATGAAGCTTTAGATGTAGCCAATATCAATATTCAGGGGTATGGTCTTGAGAATGTAGTAACTCCAATAAAGTCTGATTTATTCAATAACCTTCCTGAAGGCGATAAGTATGATCTTATCGTAGCAAATCCTCCTTATGTAGACAGCTATGATTTAGCTACTATGCCAGAGGAGTTTAACCGTGAACCAGATCTTGCATTAGGCTCTGGTGATGACGGTTTAGATTGCGCTAAGAGAATTTTAGCTGATGCTGCTGACTTCCTGAATGATGACGGTATCCTGATTATGGAAGTAGGTAATTCTGAAGAGCATTTAGTTGACCTCTTCCCAACTGTTCCATTCCACTTTGTTGATTTAAAGCGTGGTGGTACCGGTGTCTTTATCTTATCAAAAGAACAGTTAAAGACTTATCATGACGTTTTTGCAAAAGCTGCTTTAGAGGTAGTAAACAATGAGCGCTAATACCTTTGGTGAGCTGTTTAGAGTTACTACCTGCGGTGAGAGTCATGGCTTGGCTTTAGCTGCAATTATTGATGGAGTGCCTCCTTTAATTGAATTAGATGAGTCTGATATCCAGCCTGATCTTGACAGACGTCGTCCTGGCTCTACTCGTTATGGCACTCCACGTAATGAAGCTGATAAAGTAAAGATTATTTCAGGTGTATTCGAAGGTAAGACTACAGGTACTCCTATTGGTCTTATCATTGAGAACACCTCTCAGAGATCTGGTGATTATTCAGCTATCATGAATTCATTCAGACCAGGTCATGCTGATTACACCTATTTATCAAAATACGGTATTCGTGATTATCGTGGCGGTGGCAGAGCTTCAGCACGTGAAACTGCTATGAGAGTTGCAGCAGGAGCTGTTGCAAAAAAAGTTTTAAAGAAGCTTTTTAATATCACAGTAGATGGTTGCGTAACTGCCATAGGTGAAGTTTCAACTGATATCTATGATGCTAAAACAGCACTAGAAAATGAGTTTAACTTCTCTGACATATCAAAGATTGATGCTCTAAAAGCTCTATTTAAAGATTTAGCTACTACAGGTGACTCTGTAGGTGCTGTAGTACAGGTTAGAGCTCATGGCGTAAAAGCAGGTTTAGGTGATCCAGTTTTCAATCGTCTTGATGCACAGATTGCTTCAGCTATGATGGGCATTAACGCAGTTAAAGGTGTAGAGATTGGTGATGGCTTTGAAATGTCCAAAATGAGGGGATCAGAGGCTCGTGATGAACTTACCCCTGAGAAGTTCACTTCAAACCATTCTGGTGGCATTTTAGGCGGTATTAGCTCAGGTCAGGAGATCATTGTTAAGATGGCTTTAAAGCCAACCTCAAGTATCCTTGTACCAGGTAACACCATCGATAAAGAGGGCAAGGTTTGCTCTATTGTAACTAAAGGTCGTCATGATCCTTGTGTAGGTATTAGAGCAGTGCCTATTGCTGAAGCTATGCTTGCAATTACTCTTTTAGATGCAGCTCTTCGCAATAAAGCACAATGCTTTAATGTACCTCCTCAACCTTTTGAAATCCCTGTTGAATGTTAATCTTTAATACTCAGGCGCAAGCCTGAGTATCACCTCATAACCAGACCAATTCACAAAACTTCTACAGATGCTACATAATGTTATGCCTTCTTCTGATAGTCATTTCTTATCAAATTTAGAGCAGTTTGACAGCTTTGCTTTTAAGTTCCTTACTAAAAGAGAGGTCGTAATTCAGGATTGTGAATATACAGGTATAGTCTTTTCAGACCGAGCAAAATCTATCTTTTTTGATGAACAATCACAAGATGACTGCAATGATTTGTACCTTAGTACCAAGATAGTTGCTCTATGTGCAAAGAATACGTTAGAAGATGATATTAGCGCTCATAAGATCGTGTTCTCGGTAATCTATAATAAGAGAGCTCAAAGTCTAATCCTAAAGGCTGATA
>JBNMJE010000060.1:0-12852 GCA_050873645.1 Succinivibrio sp.
ACGACAGGCTGAATATTACAAAGCTTTATCTAATGCAACAGCTATGACCGATAGTGCCTGCTTTGTAGAGTATATATTGGAAGTTATAAAAGAAACTCTAGTGTCTTTTGCAGATTCTACTAATACCGATCAAGTCACCGAGCATGTCACCGATCAAGTTACCGATCAAGTCACCGACCAAGTTACCGATCAAGTCACCGATCAAGTCAGTGCTAAACTTAAGGATTTTGAAAAGCTATCTTATGTAGAAAAACTTTTCTACGTTTTAGGTAACGATACACTATCAAGCAATGAGTTAATGGAGAAATTACATCTCTCACATAAACCAACATTTAGACATAATTACCTGTTGCCTGCTCTTGAACAGAACCTAATTGAAATGACCATTCCTGATAAGCCTAAGAGCAGATTACAAAAGTACAGAAAAACAAATGTAAAAGCTTGAACTTGATTACAAACTTGTGCATAAAACACAATTCACAGCTCAAATGTAAAACTTATTGTCTAAATCTCAGACTTAACTTGTAATAACCACGGTTGATTTGAAAATTACCTTAGATGAAATCAAGTAAAAATGGTAGAATATGCAAATGTTAAAGATTTTCTCCTACAGCAGGAATTATTTGTTTTATAAGTTAAACGCTAGGTGCTCAAATGAATACTTATCCAAAGACAGCGCTGGTTATCAACTGTGGTAGCTCATCTGTTAAATTTGCCATTTTGAACCCAGAAGATGGCTATATCTTCTTAAATGGTATTGCTGAAGCTTTAGGTTTACCAGAGGCCAGAATTTCATGGAAGTTCAATGGCGGTGAAAAGACAGAGACAATGTTAGGCGCTGGAGCAGATCATAAGAAAGCTCTAGAGTTTTTAGTAAAGAATGTTCTTGAAAAAGATCAATCTTTATTAGATTCTATCGTTGCCTGCGGTCACAGAATTGTGCAGGGTGGTGATATCTACTCACAACCAACTCTAATCAACGATGAAGTTGAAGAAAACATTAAAAAGGTTATTCCTTTTGCACCTCTTCACAATCCAGCTCACTTATTAGGTATTGATGCTGCAAGAGCAAACTTCCCTAAAATTCCTCATGTTGCAGTATTCGATACAGCATTCCATCAGACTATGCCTCCAAAGGCATACCGTTATGCTATTCCTGAGGAATACTACACTGATTTACATTTACGTAAGTACGGTGCTCACGGAACTTCTCACATGTTCTTATCACAGGAAGCTGCTAAGCTTTTAGGTAAGCCACTAGAAGAGACCAACTTAATTACCTGTCACTTAGGTAACGGTGCTTCTGTTACTGCTGTTAAAGGCGGTAAGTGCGTAGATACCTCAATGGGTTTAACACCATTAGATGGTCTAATCATGGGTACACGTAGTGGTTGCATTGATGCTTCAGTTGTATTCTTCTTATGCGAAAGAATGGGCATGACACCAGATGAAGTTAAAGAAGTATTAAACAAGAAATCAGGAATGATGGCTGTATCTGGTGTTTCATCAGATTTCCGTCCTATCGTTGCTGGTATGAATGAAGGCAACGAGAGATGTAAGCTAGCTTTACAGATGTACGCATACCGTTTAGCTAAGTTCATCGCTTCATACTATGTACCACTAGGTGGTCACATCGACGCTATCGTATTCTCAGGTGGTGTTGGTGAGAACGGTCCTACCACTCGTAAGTTTGTTTGTGCTGAGTTACAGGAAGCATTCGGCATCAAACTAGATAACGAAGCAAACTACAACGCTAAGGTATTCATGGGTGTTGATAAGCAGCTTATCTCTACTCCTGATTCAAAGGTTAAAGTTTACGTTATCGCTACAAACGAAGAGTTGGTTATCGCTCGTTCAGCAATGAGCTTCGTAAAGTAATCTAACTCCTTTTGTATGAAATCCTAAACTGCTCTGCAGTTTAGGATTTTTTATCTCCACAACTGTCTTCTATTCCTATCTAGCTCTCAAGCCATTTTGCATCCTAAACTTTAGCCTTTACTTGTAATAAATATTCTTTGTTTTAGTTCAGAAAACTTACTTAACACTTACAACTCTTTAAGGTAATATTGATTTAACAAAGTGTTATAAAGTTAAACTTACATTGATTTTTAAGCAAAAAAAATAAGAAAAGGCATAACGTATGATTGATGTTGCAGATTTAAGACGTAGTTATCAGCAAGGCGGTCTTGATGAAAAGGATCTGCCTGCTCATCCAATGGATCTCTTTGAAAAGTGGTTACAACAGGCTATTGACTCTAAAATGTATGATCCTAACGGTGTAGTTGTAAGTACAGTAGATCAAAGTGGTCAGCCTTACTCAAGAATGGTACTGTTAAAAGACTATACCCGTGAAGAATTAATTTTCTACACCAACTTAGGCTCAAGAAAAGCAGAACAAATTAAAGGCAATCCAAAGATCTGCATGCTTTTCCCCTGGTACATGCTAGAAAGACAGGTTATGTTCATAGGTGAGGCTCACCGTCAGTCTCCACTGCAGGATCTTAAATATTTCCACTCACGCCCTAGAGGCAGTCAGATTGGTGCCTGGACATCTCATCAGTCTCATTTAATTTCAGCTCGTGGTGTCTTAGAAGGAAAATTCTTAGAGTTAAAAGAGAAGTTCAAAAACGGCGAAATTCCTCTGCCTTCATTCTGGGGTGGATATAGAGTTAAATTTACTAAAGTAGAGTTTTGGCAAGGTCGTGAAAACAGATTGCATGACAGATTTATCTATGATTTAGAAGATGGTGTATGGCAGACACCTAAGAGATTAGCTCCTTAAACTTTAAGTAAAGAGCTGCTTTTGATGAAAAAGGACCTTAAAAAAGGTCCTTTTTCATTTGCAATGACAGCTGTTTTAGAAAACTACAGTCTTATTACCATGAATAAATACTTTGTCATCTAGAACCTTGTTAACTGCTCGCATTAAAACCATCTGCTCAACATCATGACCAGCCTTAGCTAAAGTCTCAGGATCATAGCGGTGGTTTACCTTAATTACATCCTGCTCAATGATAGGACCTTCATCAAGATTATTAGTTACAAAGTGTGCTGTTGCACCAATGATCTTTACACCACGGTTATAAGCCTGCAGATATGGCTTTGCACCGATAAATGCTGGTAAGAAGGAGTGGTGAATGTTAATGATCTTGCCTAAAGGATAGTGATTTACAAATTCAGGTGAAAGAATGCGCATATATTTTGCTAAGATCACGTAATCTGGATTACATGAATCAATAACTTCCATCATGCGCTTTTCCTGCTCTGCTTTAGTAATACCATCACATGATACTAATTTAAATGGAACTTCAAACTTTTCAGCTAATTTGCCTAAATCAGGATAATTACCTGCAACACAAACAATATCTGCATCCATTGCGCCAGAGTAAGACTTCATTAAAAGCTCACCTAAGCAATGAGATTCTTTAGTTACAAGTACACATAGACGACGGCGGTGATTGTCAGTTAATCTTACCTTAGCGCCTTGTGGCAATACGCCTACAACTGTGTTAATGAAAGTCTGATTTGAGTTTTCATCACTAAACTCCCCTTCAATTACAGTTCTCATGAAGAATTTATTATCCTCATGAGAAGCGAACTGATCCTGTCTTATAACGTTATAGTGGAATAGAGAGCAGACATTAGTGATTTTTGCAATCAAACCAACGTCATCTGAACACTCTGTTAATAGAATTCTTTTTTCCATAGATGTCTTTCTTTTTTACAAAAAATATTTTTTAATTTTATGAGGTTATATGTCTAATATACAAGCCTCAGCATTTTTGATCAAAAAATGATCGGTCCATTAGAGTGCATTTGGTGCATTTTGTGTAAATTATAGTTTTTTTTACGATTGTGTTTACAATGGAACTAATACTTTTATACACACATGTAATTAAGGAAGACAATCATAATGGCTATAGACGATACTCTACCTACTCTAGATAAGTATGCAACATTGATGATTCCTGGAAAGGATCCAATAAAACTTCCTATTTTAAAGGGAACACTAGGCCCTGAAGTTATCGATATTCGAGAATTGGGCAAGCAGGGATATTTCACCTATGATCCTGGCTTCGTGTCTACAGCATCATGTATGTCAAGAATTACCTTTATTGATGGTAAGAAAGGTATTTTGCTGTACAGAGGCTACCCTATCGATCAATTAGCAACCAAGTGTGACTATTTACAGGTTTGCTATCTTTTATTCAAAGGTGAATTACCTAACAAAGAGCAATATCAGACTTTCGTACACAGAATTAAGCACCATACATTGGTTCACACACAGATGGAATCTTTATTCCAGGCTTTCCGTCGTGACTCTCACCCAATGGCAGTGCTATGTGGTGTTGCAGGCGCTCTATCAGCTTTCTATCACGACAGCTTAGATATTTATGATCCAGAGCATCGTGAGCTTACAGCAATTCGTTTGATTGCTAAAATGCCAACACTAGCTGCAATGTCATATAAATACTCAATAGGACATCCTTTCGTTTATCCAAGAAACGAATTGAGCTATACCGGTAACTTCCTGCACATGATGTTCTCAACTCCATGTGAAGAGTACAAGGTAAACCCAATTGTTGAAAAAGCTTTAGACAGAATTTTTACTCTTCATGCTGATCACGAGCAAAATGCTTCAACCTCATCTGTAAGATTGGCAGGCTCTTCAGGTGCTAACCCATATGCATGTATTGCAGCAGGTGTTGCTTCTCTATGGGGTCCAGCTCACGGTGGTGCTAACGAAGCCTGCTTACGTATGTTAGAGGAAATTGGCTCTGTAGACAGAATTCCTCAGTACATTGCCCGTGCTAAGGATAAGAATGATCCATTCAGATTATTCGGTTTTGGTCACCGTGTATATAAGACCTTCGACCCACGTGCGATTGTAATGAGAGATACATGTCATGAAGTGCTAGATGCTTTGCACAAGGATGACAATCCACTATTAGCAGTTGCAACCGAGCTTGAAAAGATTGCTCTGTCTGATGAGTACTTTATTGAGAGAAATCTATACCCTAACGTTGATTTCTACTCAGGTATCATTCTAAATGCAATCGGTATCCCAACTTCAATGTTCACCGTTATCTTTGCAATTGCAAGAACTATCGGTTGGATCTCTCACTGGAATGAAATGAGGCAGACAGCCGATTCACGTTTAGGACGACCTCGTCAGATTTATACCGGTAAGGAATTAAGAAGCGTAAAATCTATGTCTAGAAGATAATTTCTCTAAGATGTAGTTTTTCTAAGAATAAGTTCATCAAAAAGCCTGCTACTTTATAAGTTCGCAGGCTTTTTTAACGCAAAATCTAAATCAAGTCAGATCTGATAAAATAGTATAGATTAAATTAGATTAGAAGCTCTTAAAACCTCTTTGATGCACTCAGAGCTCTTGTATAAAAGCTCTAGTTCATCCTCAGGTAGTGGTAGAGCCAGTCTCTTTTCAGCACCGTCTTTACCTACAACTGAAGGTAGAGATAAGGCTACATCCTTTAATCCATACTCACCTGTTAGAGGAACTGATACAGGTACAACAGCCTTCTCATCAAAGAATACAGCCTGAGCCAAACGGATAGCACCTGAGGCAATACCGGTATTAGTCCAGCCTTTAGCATCCATAACTTCATAAGCTGTCTTTACTACCTGTTTGTGGATTAACTCTCGGTCTAACTTAACCTCTGGAAAGTAGTTGTGCAGATCATTTAATCTGATACCACCGATAGATACAGTACTCCATGCAGGGAAGGCTGAGTTACCATGCTCACCTAGCATATAGCCCTGGATGTCCTGTGGGTTTACATCAAAATGACGAGATAAGATGTATTTGAATCTTAAAGTCTCTAAGGTAGTACCGGTACCGAATAATCTACCGTGTTTCCAACCAAACTTGGTAGCTGCTAGATAAGTTGTAACATCTAAAGGATTGGTGATCATAATTAAGATAGCATCTGTATTGTACTTTACAACCTCAGTCATGATCTCAGTGATGTTCTTAACATTCTCTTTAGCAAGCTTTAAACGCTCATATTGGCCAGGAAGGATGCTAGGACCTGCGTCACAGATAATTACATCAGCATCTTTTACGGTATCAAAGCCACCAGAGTAAACCTTAATATTACGGTTAATTGGTGAAGAAATAGAATGACAGATGTCCAAAGCTTCACCGTAAGCTACATTCTCTTTAATATCAATACAAGCAATTTCAGCTGCAATATTTGATGCTACAGCCTTAGTTAAAACTTCTGAACCTACATGACCTAAACCGATAATGGCCAGCTTATGAATTTTCATAATTGATCCTTATTGTTGGGTGAACATTGGGAATTATTTTTATTGTTGTATATGTGTAAAAGATACTACAAGGAAAAGAGAGGTCAAATAAAATTTTAGGATGTATTAAAAAGGATCACAAAACAAAAATCCCAGAGCTCATTGAGATTGAGATCTGGGATCTAAGATATTAAACGCTTAAATTAAGCGTTTAAAGCAACCTTTGCCTGCTCAGCAATAGCTTGGAATGCTACCTTATCATTGATTGCAAGATCTGAAAGAACCTTACGATCGATAACAATGTTAGCCTTCTTTAAGCCATTGATTAACTGGCTGTAGCTTAAATCGTGCTGACGTGCTGCTGCATTGATACGAACAATCCATAAAGCACGGAACTGACGCTTCTTCTGACGACGATCACGATATGCGTACTGACCAGCCTTAGTTACAGCCTGAACAGCAGTACGGAAAGTACGTGAACGAGCACCATAGTAGCCCTTAGCTGCCTTTAAAACCTTCTTGTGACGAGCATGTGCGGTAACACCACGTTTAACTCTTGCCATTTGTCATATCCTCCACAAACTATGCGTAAGGTAACATACGTGCTACTGCGCGTAAGTTGCACTGCTTAACAGAAACCATGCTACGCAGCTGACGCTTGCGCTTGCTTGTCTTCTTTGTCAGGATGTGACGTAGGTTCTGGTGACGGCACTTGAATTTGCCACTACCAGTTTTCTTGAAACGCTTTGCTGCGCCTCTGTCGGTCTTCATTTTGACCTTGACTTTACCAGCCATTTTATATACTCCGCATTATTAGCAGTTAAACACAGTACAGGAGCTTTAGTCACCTAAAGACTTTTTAAACCCTGCAACTATTTCTTTTTAGGAGCTAACACCATAGTTGCCTGTCTACCTTCAACACGTGAAGCAGACTCTACTGATGCTATTCCCTTCTCAACGCATAGATCATTCTCTACACGCTTTAGGACATCTAAACCTAAGGACTGATGTGCCATCTCGCGACCGCGATAGCGCAGAGTTACCTTAGCTTTGTTGCCCTCTTCTAAGAAACGGATTAGGTTGCGTAGTTTAACCTGATAATCCGCTTCATCTGTACCAGGACGGAATTTAATTTCCTTAACCTGAACAACTTTTTGCTTCTTGCTCTTCTGATCTTTACTCTTCTGATAAAGATACTTGCCATACTCGATGAGTTTGCATACAGGAGGCTCAGCATTTGGACTGATCTCTACAAGATCTACGCCCTGTTCTTTAGCCATACGTAATGCATCGACTGTTGGCATAACACCAACTAGTTCATTGTCAGCATCTAACACACGTACTTCACGACATCTGATGTCATTGTTAATCCGGTTCTTTTGTAATGCTTTACCGGTCTTTCTGTTGTTGTTTATAGCAAGTACTCCTAACAAAGTTTAACCTAGAAGATTAAGAAACTTTAATCTTTCTTGTTTGCCTCAGCTTCCTGTCTTGATTTTTCAATCTCTACATCGGCATCAGGCATATTTTTGCGCTGTATAATATCTGATTTTATGAGTTTAATCAAGTCTTCTACAGTCATTGTACCTAAATCTGCACCTTTTCTGGTACGAACAGCTACTTTGCCCTGCTCAGCCTCTCTTGCACCACATACAACCAAATATGGAACATGCATTAAGGTATGCTCACGGATCTTAAAGCCAATCTTGTCATTGCGGAGATCGGTCTTAGCACGGATACCTTCAGCATCAAGTTTCTCATAAACCTGTTTTGCATAGTCGCACTGGTCATCAGTGATGTTCATAACAGCAACCTGACATGGTGATAACCAAGTTGGGAATGAACCTGCATATTCCTCAGTTAGAATACCAATGAAACGCTCTAATGAACCTAACATAGCACGGTGGATCATTACAGGAACGTGTTCTTGGTTATCCTCACCAATGTATGCTGCGCCTAAACGTGCTGGTAATGAGAAGTCTAACTGTACAGTACCACACTGCCAAGCTCTACCTAAAGAGTCATGTAAAGTAAACTCAATCTTAGGACCGTAGAAAGCACCTTCTCCTGGCTGTAACTCAAACTCTAGATTGTTTGCTCTTAAAGCCTCTTTTAAGTCCTCTTCTGCTCTATCCCAAATTTCATCTGAACCGATACGCTTCTCTGGACGGGTTGACAGCTTGATATCAACGTTGTGGAAGTTGAATACATCATAAACGTCGTAAACCATCTTAATGCAGTCTGAAACTACGTCTAAGATC
Organism: Succinivibrio sp.; assembly: GCA_050873645.1. GTDB lineage: Bacteria > Pseudomonadota > Gammaproteobacteria > Enterobacterales > Succinivibrionaceae > Succinivibrio. The sequence goes on from JBNMJE010000060.1 coordinate 8,535, forward strand.
TGGCTGTCAGTACAGAAGATATGAGCATCATCCTGCTCGAAACCTCTTACTCTTAATAGACCGTGTAATGAGCCTGATGGTTCGTTACGGTGATCTTTACCGAACTCAGCCATTCTAATAGGTAGATCACGGTATGAACGAGTACGTGAATTGAAGATCTGAATTGCACCAGGGCAGTTCATAGGCTTAATTGCGTAATCTCTGTTCTCTGACTTGGTGGTAAACATGTTCTCAGCATATTTATCCCAGTGACCAGATCTCTCCCACAATACTCTATCCATGATCTGTGGTGTATTAACCTCAATATAGTGATACTTGTGCAGCATCTCTCTCATGAAGTTCTCAACAATACGGTAAATAGTCCAACCGTCGTTGTGCCAGAATACTAAACCAGGAGCTTCCTGCTGGAAGTGGAACAGGTCTAACTTCTTACCTAAAACACGGTGATCACGCTTAGCAGCTTCTTCTCTACGCTTTAAGTAAGTCTTTAATTCATCCTTTGAAGCAAATGCACAGCCATAAATACGCTGTAACATCTTGTTCTTTGAATCACCACGCCAGTAAGCACCAGCAAAGTGAGTTAACTTGAAGTACTGGCAGAAGCCCATACGTGGAACGTGAGGACCACGACACATGTCAACGTACTCATTGTGGTGGTATAGACCGATTGACTTATCTGACTTGTCGATATTCTCTTCTAAAATTAACTTCTTGTATGGCTCATTGCGAGACTCAAAAGTGTCATAAGCTTTCTGCCAATCAACTACTTCCTTTACAACCTTGTAGTCTGTCTTAGCTAGCTCATGCATTCTCTTATCAAGAGCTTCAAGATCTTCTGCAGTTAACTTGTGGTCAATATCAACATCGTAGTAGAAACCATTGTCGATAACAGGACCGATAGCCATCTGTGTATTTGGCCATAACTGCTTGATAGCGTGTCCTAACAAGTGGGCACATGAATGGCGAATGATTTCAATACCCTCTTTATCCTTAGGAGTAATAATTGAAACCTCAGCATCGTGATCAATTAAATCACATGCATCATGTAGTTGACCGTCAATCTTACCTGCAACACAGTTACGTGCTAAACCAGGACCAATTGCTGAAGCTAGATCATAAATGGAAATTGGCCTATCAAACTCTTTGATATCGCCGTTTGGAAGTGTAATTTTTGGCATTTTTTAACCTCGATGCATACCTTGCATCTCAAGGCTCCATAATAAAATATTGAAGTTACTGTCCCCTGTAACTATCCTTGCACTACTCGACAAGGCCTTGCACAGAGCAACAACACACAGACTGTAAGCTCATATAAGAAATTTTGCTTACCCCGTCTGTAAACAGAATGGATTATACTCTCTTTAAGAAAATGTGCGCAATGGATAATTTTTACAAAAAAATATATGAAATAGCCAGTTACATATAGGTATGAAAATACATTAACTAATGTTCTTCAAACAGTAGTCTGCTACATATAAAAACAGTTATAAGGGAAAATAGGTTGTATGCAAATTTATCAGTACTTTACAATTTCAATACGCGATTTTTCTACCGCTTCTATAAATCAGTTGAAAAATAAAATGTTACTGTATATGTAAATCAAAAATCATAAGGTATGTTTAAATAATCGTAACGATACAATTTTATAGTTATAGTAGTTAATTTTTTATTGATTATTTAAAATTTCTTGATATAATATGCAAGCCTTTTTTAGGCGCCCTTAGCTCAGCTTGGTTAGAGCATCACCTTGACATGGTGGGGGTCGGTGGTTCGAGTCCACTAGGGCGCACCATAAAGTTGGCAGTAGTGATACTGTTTTTTTATGCTCAAAAGCGACTATATCAATATTCACTTCTATATTTTTTGTATTATATATAATACAATTCCGTTATCGTTTTAAAAAGCACATTTCTATACATCTTTTTGTGAACATTATCCTTTTATTTATCTCATTTGTGCTAATAATTTTTTAAAATTTTTCTTGATCAGATTTTTTATGATTTACGTAACAAATTTCACATTTGTTTTATTGAGTTTTCTTTTAAAAACGACGATGTCATTTATACTTAACACATCAATAATAATTACTAATAACAAATTTTATAAATATTTAAGATTTCAAAACATATGAAAGCAAAGAATTTAACAAAAGCAAAATTCTGACGATATACAAACAAACGATAAGGCTTACTTTTATTAAAGCGAACTAAAAGTAACAAAGCCAATCTATCAAACCACAATAATTAGGCTTTAGTTGCAATTTTCAGGACAATTCATTTATGAAAATTTTAAATTCATTTTTAAAAACATTGGGGTTATTAACCGCAGTTATCTCAGGATTATTGTTTTCATCAACCGTAGCCAACGCTTTTACAGTTGGAGTTGCTTTCCCAACACAAAATGACACTCGCTGGTACACAGAAGGCTTCATGCTAAACAATAAGTTAAAAGCAGCCGGATTTAATACAGAGTTATTCTTCGCAGGTGATCTTGACAATGGTCTTCAGTTAAAGCAACTAACAAGAATGCTCAACTCAAACGTTGATATTCTTGTTATTGCGTCAATAGATGGTTTCTCTTTAGTAGATACCTTAAAGCCAGCTCAAGATAAAAAGATCCCCATCATCAGTTATGACCGCTTAATCATGAACACCGATGCTCCTACTTACTATGCTTCTGTTGACAGCGAAATGATTGGTGAGTTGCAAGGACAATATATTATTGATCAACTACAACCTGGTAGTGGCAGCGTCAAGCAGATTGAGATTTTTACAGGATCTCCTGATGACAATAACGCTAGGATTTTCTATGAAGGCGCTATGAAAAAGCTAGGTGGATTTATTGACCTTGGTTATATCACCGTAAAATCAGGTGAGGTGAAGCAAGAGGATACCGCCATACAAAATTGGAGCCCAGATCTTGCAAATAAGCGCATGAATGATCTCTTAGATAAAGTAGGTTACGGTCCTAATGGTGAGAGACTGGATGCTATTTTAGCTCCTAGCGACGCTATCGCAGATGGTATTGTCTTTGCCTTAAAAAAAAGAGGATATACAGCTGACAATATGCCAAAGATCACCGGTTGTGACTCTACACCTGCTGCTTTAGAACGTATTCAAAAAGGTGAACAAGGCATGACTATTTATAAATCAAATGAGCTTTGTGACACTGTCGTTCAGATGGTAAAAGATATCAGCCAAGGTAAACCAGTTGATGTAAATGACAACTTTACCTATGACAATGGTTTTAAGATCATGGACTCTGTTCTGTGCAAACCTGAATTAGTTGATAACAGTAATGTAGATATTGTTAAAAACTATTAGGTCATCGATAATTCTTATACAGAAAAGTATCGAGTAAAAGTACAAGCTCAATCTGAAAACAACAGATTGAGCTTCTTTTTGTAGCTGACTTTACTATCTTGTAGGACAACATTCTTTCCTACAGTTCATTTCCATTAGTGGCAATGACATTTTTATACCAGAAAGCAGAGTCTTTTAAGGTTCTCTTTTGAGTTCTTTAATCAACATAAATCAGACAAAATCTATACTTGTATCCTTCAGCCCACTCAAAGTTGTCCATGAGTTACCTGTAGTTATAGCCAATAACCTCAACATCTTCATCTATTGACTTTTCTAAAGAAATCTAATTTCTCGGTTACTATCATCCACTCTTCTTCAGACATGAAATCCTCTGGGGCAATATTCATGTAAGAAACAGCGCGTTGAGTAATAGTACCTTTAAACACAGGATCACACCGCTAGGCAACTGAGAATGGTCCCCTTCTATCAGAGAAGGTAAGCTCATAAGCTTTCTTGACTAATATTCAGTGTGCCTCGTAAGGGTAGCTGTTAGACTTTTTTAGACCTTCAAAACTTGCTTGATATTTAAGTGATGGTGAGATTTTATTACTAGCTCATATTCTGACTTAAATCTTGTTGTAAAAGAAACTCAACCATTACTTTATCTTCTTGCAAAGAACCTCACATTCTTTATTTCTAAAAGAGATACCATATATGTAGATTGAAGATATGTCTTCATTCTCAAGATAAGGCTTTGCATAGTTTTTATCTTCAATTTGAGCTAAAGCCACTCTTGCTTTAGCTTTCTAACTCTCAGAGAGAGTGCAGGTCTTAATCTCTATGATTACAACTTCATCTTGTTTATTTCTAAAGACAATATCTGCATAACCATCACCAGATTCATAGTTAGAATGGTATTCAGAGAAGAAGTTTACAGAGCAGTTAGAGAACAAGCCATTTAAATAACCATGGTAGTAGTTCTCATGAGGTGCCTTAGTTGCATTATCTCTTATAGA
>JBNMJE010000061.1:0-12828 GCA_050873645.1 Succinivibrio sp.
CCTAAATGCTGCTCCTTTTCAGGTAACATTGGGGCATTTTCAAAGTTATGAACTATCTCTTTTCTCTTTTCTGTCTTTAACTTATTTAGTTTCTCAATAAGTTGTCGTCTAAGATTGTTTAAAACACTTTGAGGCACAAAGTAATTAAAAGATAGTTTTATCTCAAGCTGATTTAGTGTGTAGACACTATCTCCCAAGCGTCCTAACTTTGAGGTGATGTTAGTTTTTAGTTTATCAAGATCATTAGCAGTTTGCTTATCTTCAAGAGCTATTTCAACACTTGCCTCAGTATTAGTTTCATCCTTACCGAAGAGTACGATACCTTTGTCATTTTCACTGTAGGTAAGATTTAAACTTAATTTTCTAGAAGACGATTTACCTGCTAGAGCCTTTTCAAATTCAGCATCTTTGTTTCTATAAAAAACAGTTCCGGCTTTAATAAAAGGGATCTCCTGAAATATTTCTGCTGTATTTGGATCTTTTAGAGTACTGATTCTAAAGCCGTTTAATACTCCCTGATTGTCATAGTAATTTAAGGAGTCACCATTGTGGATAACAGTGTTTTTAAATAATGAGAAAGTAAGATCTCTATTCTTTTGTTTTACTAACTTACCTATTTTTTGACCGACAAAGCCTGGTGCATCAAAGTTTGCATAGTTATCTTTCTTTTCATGGAAGTTGTATTCTGTAAAGCCTCGGTTAAAGCTTTTAGCTACATCTGGAACAAAATTGGTGGTAGTAGTACCGAATGATGATCTTACAACATCATCTCTTTTAGCAATGATGCTATCAATCTTTTGTCTGTAGTAAGCAACGACGTTTCTTACATAGTTTTCGTCTTTTAATCTGCCTTCAATCTTAAAAGAGCTGATACCAGCGTCAATTAGCTCTTCAAGATTTTGGCTTTGATTAAAATCTTTTAAAGATAAAAGATATTTATCTTTTGCAAGCACATTGCCTTTAGCGTCATATAGACTTTGTGCTACACGACATAACTGAGCGCATTCGCCACGGTTAGCACTGCGACCAGTAATTGCAGCACTTAAATAACAGCGACCACTAATACCTACACACAAAGCTCCATGAATAAAAGCTTCTAACTTTACGGTAGTGTTTTCTCTTATCTTTTTGATCTCATTTATTGATAATTCTCTGGCTAAAACAACCTGTGAAAAGCCTGCTTTTTCTAAGAATTGAACCTTTTGAGGTGTTGAATTGTCCTGCTGTGTACTTGCGTGAATTTCAAGAGGAGGCAGTGGTCCGTTAATCAGACCTAAATCTTGGATAATAAGAGCATCGACACCTGCATCATATAATTTGAAGGTAAGCTCACGTGCTTTTTCTAGTTCCTGATCATCAAGAATAGTGTTGATGGTAACATGGATCTTGGCACCGAAAAGATGTGCATAGTCGCAAAGTTCTTTAATATCTTCTAATGTATTTGCAGCATTGACTCTAGCTCCAAATGAAGGCCCGCCGATGTAGACAGCATCAGCGCCACTATCAATTGCAGCAAAACCACATTCTTTATTTTTAGCAGGTGCAAGTAATTCTATTCTTTTCATGAAATTATTAGAGGTTAACCATAACTTAAAAGGTGACAGTGCATTCTACAAAAAATTGAGTTAATTGCTACTCAAAACTTTGATTAAATCGTCAGTTGAACATACCTTTGCATAGATATTGTTGATAATCGTAAGCTCTGCATTGTGTAATTCCATAGTACCTGCAGCACAAGCATCTTCTAGAACTACGACATTAAAACTCTCATCTGATAGTGAGCGTACAGTAGAAGCTACACATTGATCGGTAAAGATGCCTGCACAAACTACGTTCTTAATCCCAAGATTATTTAAAATCAATCTTAAGTTGGTACCAGTAAGTGCGCTATCAGTTGTTTTGGTAACAACGATTTCATCATTAACAGGAGCTATATCATCGATGATTTGGCTGTCATCTTCGTCTAAAGTAATTAGGATGTTATTCCAGCCAGACATCTTTTGGGATAATGATCTGTCTCTACCATCTTTAAGATGGCAAGCTATTCTTGCAAAGATAACATCTTGTTTATTCTTACGGAAAAGTGCTTCGACTTTCTTTACATTAGGAAGGACTGTTTCATTAAGTCTTTTAGAAAATTCATTCCATCTTGGATCTTTATCCGCTAACTTTGTATATACCTTTTGCAGATCGATAACTAATAAAGCTGTATTAGCTTTTTCAAGCTTAAGTTCTGTGTCATCAGAAGGACAAACTTGGTAATAAAATGAGCAAAAATTCTTATCCATGGTTCATACCTTCATTTGTAATTGTAAGTTGAGTCTTAGCCTTGTTAAGCTCTATTTTAGCAGATAAAAAACGCCTCTAATCATACGATTAAAGGCGCTTTAAAATCTTGTTTTTACTAAACTGCCACTAGAGATTATCTAGTAGTTGCTAATATTAGTAAGCTGACAGTTTCTGAAGATCTGCTTCAGTGGTGTCATCACCAATAGTAATAAGTTCAGTACCGGTTAATTTAGCAAACAGGGCAATATCCTCTCTTGTAAGAGCGGTTGAAACTACACTGTGGTGAGCACCACCTGCATAGCACCAGCCCTCAGTGCCGATTCTGAAGTTTGGCTTATGACGGTACATGATTCTAGCTACAGGTAAGTTAGGCATTGGTTTTGGCTGTTTTACAAGCTCAATATCAGCACAGATGATTCTGAAATGATCACCCATATCAACCATAGTTACCTGAATGCCATCACCCTCAACACCATCAAAGATTAAACGAGCAGGATCTTCTTTACCGCCAATACCTAATGGTAATACGTCAATCTCAGGCTTATTCTTAGCAAAGCTTACAGGAACCTCTAGCATGTGTGATGCTAACTCTAACTCTTTACCTGAAGTTAAATCGTAGGTGTAATCCTCGATGAAGCCTGTAGCGCCCTTACGGCCTTCTGACATCTTCATTAAAACAGCAGAGAATGCTGAAATCTTGTAGTCACCCTCAGGACCAAAGCCAATGCCTTTGCCCATTAAGTTCTGAGCTGCAATACCAGGCAACTGCTTTAGACCATGTAAATCCTGGAAGGTATCAGCAAAGGCTCCTAAGTTGTTAGCCTTTAAGAACTTCTCGATACCAACCTCATACTTTGCCTGTTCACGAACAGCTGCGATATTCTTGGTCTTCATGGTGTACTTTGAAGTGTACTCTTCCATCTTCTTATCGATTTCCTGCTCGGTTACTTTGTTGATCTCATCAACTAAGTCGCCAATAGCAAAGTAATTGCACTCCCAACCGTACTTAATCTGTGACTCAACACGATCGCCATCGGTAACAGCAACTTCACGCATATTGTTACCAAATGAGGCAACCTTTAAGTGCTTTGAGAAGTTGATTGCTTTAGCTACATCGATGAATTTAGAAATACGTTCAACAACATCATCGTGCTCATAGTAGCCTGCTACAACCTGATGAGGAATTCTTAATCTTGCAACGATAAAACCAAACTCTCTATCACCGTGAGCTGCCTGATTTAAATTCATGAAATCCATATCAATAGAATCATAAGGCAATTTCTCATTGGCCTGAGTATGTAAGTGCAGAAGAGGCTTTCTTAATTCCTGAAGACCTTTGATCCACATCTTAGCTGGAGAGAAAGTGTGCATCCAGGTCATAACACCGATACACTCGTCATCACAGCTTACCTTTCTCATATCCTCAATACAGGTCTCTGAGTTAACAACTGTAGGTAACAGCTCGACAGTTACTTTTCCTTCAAACTTTTTGTTGAAGAATGCTGTCATCTTAGATGCATCTTCAGCAACGTGCTTTAAGCACTCGTCACCATATAGATCCTGAGAACCAACGACAAAATATAGCTTGTTCATAATTTCTTCCTTATGAATTAAATGAATTTTAAAAAGCCCCGTATAAAACGGGGCGTATTGTTATTTGATTACGTGAATTGCCTGACGGTCAGCGAAGATTGCTACGAACATCAGGAATACCACACCCTGAATTAACTGCATTAACTGAGTGCTAAAGCCAATCATGGTTAAACCACTGCTTAGAACAACATAGAGTAATGAACCTACGATGAAGTTGTAGAAGCGAACCATAGCACCACCAGAGATAGGCATACCACCTAAAACTAGAGCAATCAGGATTTGGGTCTCTAACTGGTTACCGCCAGATGATGTTACAGATCCAACCTTAATGCAGCTGATGAAAGCTGCAAAGCCTGTAATTGCACCTGATAGAACGTATACGAAGAACTTAACTCTATCAGTACGGATACCTGAGAACATAGCAGCCTTCTCACCAGCGCCGATAGCCTTTAAGTGGGTACCGAACTTGGTGAATGAGAAGAAGAACATACCGATAACTACTACGATAGCAGTGCAGGTGATCTTAAATGAAGTGCTATCCATGTAGATAAGTTCAGCAGCACCAGCTACAGGAGCATTAGTGGTTAAGTACTTAATCAGACCACGGAATAAGAACATGGTACAGATTGTTACAATGAAGGACTTAATCTTTCTGCGTACGTAGAAGTAGCCGTTGATGGCACCAATTGCAGCACCGGTGAGAATACCACCTATGATTGCTATGGTAAGACCATACTCAGAGAGCACACATACCACAATAGCTGACAGACCTAAGATAGAGCCTTGAGAAAAATCAAGACCTCCCATTGTCATGATGAAGAATACGCCCATTGATGCGATCATGATGACGTAAACCTGTGACATGGCTAATGGTAAATGACTTAACAGTCTGCCATGAGTTAAAAAGTTGAACAGGAAAAATACAATGATTAGACCTACGATAGGTAACAGAGTACGAACCAGTCTCATTGTATGGAGCTTCTTAAGCTCCTGCTCTTTGTTCTTTAAAGCAACTGTATCTGACATAACGTAACTCCTTAAACCATCATTGAAATTAAGCTGTTTTCATTAAGTTCTTTAGAACGTGGAAGTTCACCTTTGATAGCACCGTCTTTCATAATAATGATGCGGTCGCACATACCGATTAACTCCATCAATTCCTCAGAAATCATGATGATTGATTTTCCTTCTTTTCTCATCTTATCCATAAGTTGATAGATGTCCTGCTTAACCTTGATATCAATACCACGGGTAGGACTGTCTAATACAACTATGTCAGATCCCTTACCAATCCATCTTGCTAGTACAACTTTCTGTTTATTACCGCCAGACAGTTCTGATACAAACTGATCGGTATTAACCATCTTTACAGACATTTCTTTAGCAAAAGTTTTAGCGAAAGCCTTAATCTTTGCCCAGTTCAAGAAAGGAGTCTTTGGCAGATTAAGTTTGTCTAATGAAGGCAGCGCAATGTTGTCCTGAATACTCTGATTTAGTACAACAGACTCGTTGTCACGATCTTTAGATGTATATGCAATAGAGTGTGAAATAGCAGTTGGAATGTCTTTAATATGAGTACCATCAGCTAAAACTACATCGCCTTCTCTGTCATAGCTTGCACCGAAAATTGCTTTACCAATTTCATGCATACCAGACTCTGACAGACCACCAAAGCCTAAGATTTCGCCTTTATGTAAATCGAAACTTACATTGTGAATTCTGTTTGGAACAGTTACGTTCTTAACTGAGAGCACAACCTCATCTGATACCTTCTCATCATAGTCAGTACGGTAGTAAGCACCTGTTACCTCTCTACCTACCATGAGTTTTTTCAGATCATCTTCGGTTACATCTTTACTCTTTACAGTGTCGATGTATTCACCGTCTCTTAAGATGGTGATAGTGTCAGATTTATCTAGAATTTCAGGTAAATCGTGAGAAATGAAAATAACTGTATTTCCTTCGTCACGAATTCTGTTCATATGCTTGTAAAGCTCTTCACGACCTTCCTGAGATAGAGCTGTAGTGGTCTCATCGATAACTACGATCTTTGGATGGAAGTATGTAGCTTTTACAATTTCGATTAACTTTCTGTCTTCGAACTTGTAATCATCAACTAAGGTTGAAGCTTTGATGTGTGTAAAGCCATACTGCTTTAATAAAGCGTTAGCTTCATCATTCATAGCTTTGGTATTTCTGATACCGTATTTGATGAATCTTTCTTCATGTCCTAAGAAGATGTTCTCTGCTACGGTTAATCCTGATAGTGTTCCTAATTCCTGAACAATAATTGAAACACCGTGGTTGTTAGCATCAACCTGATTCTTAGGATGGATCTCTTCACCATCTAGGATGAAGTGACCTGATTCCATAGGGTAAATACCAGTCAACATATTAGTTAAGGTTGATTTACCAGAACCATTCTCACCAATTAAGGCATGAACTTCGCCTTTATTGATATTGAAAGAAACATTGTTTAAAGCTCTGTTGATACCAAAGTGCTTGGTGATGTTATTTACTTGTAATCTGATCTCGCTCATTTTGATTCTCCTTATTTAACAATTTCACCTTTGGTTACTTTGGTTGTTAAAGTGATGATAATGAGCAGTGCAAGACCGGTGATAACGTCCTGAATTGCAGTTGGAGCACCAAGTGAAATGAAACCGAAGAAAATGATGTTTACGATGAACTCACCTAAGATAATTGCCTGAAGTGGAATACCGTATTTCATGAATGCTAGACCGAAGAAGCATCCCATGGTAGGAACGAAGTTTCTACTCATAGAAGCCATACCAGTTACAGCAACCATTGATGAACCATAGCTGATGGTTAGAACAGCCATAGCACCGAAGAATGCGCCTGATAGGACAAATGCTAGAACTTTAAATTTGTCTACGTTGATACCCATATTCTTTGCAACGAACTCGTCAGAGCCAATTGCATATGTATAGGTACCGAATTTTGTGTAGTTTAAGATGCCGTAAGCAATAATAAAGGTGATGACAGCTAGTATGATATTTCCAGGCATTTGACCTAGAGCGCGTAATGATGATGGTAAGGTTTGTTCTACACCGCCAGCCATATAGTTAGCGATAGACTCATAAATCAATGCTAAACCTGCAGTTACGATCATTGAAGGAATTCTTAATTTTACATAGAAGAAACCGTTGCACAGACCAACTAAAGCACCTGTAGCAACACTTCCTACTACTAGACCAAAATAGTCTAGTTCAAATGTTGTAGCTAACTGGCAGCCTACAATTGCAGATAAGATAATGTTCGCGCCGATAGAGAAATCGAACAGGCCCATATCCATCACGAAGTAGAAACCAATTGCACCAACAGTTGCAATTAAACTTGCCTGGAAGTAACTCAATAGGTTATTTGCAGATCCGAAATTATCAGGGGTTAAGATCTTAAAAACTGCCCAAGAAAGAATTACAAGTGCTACAAGTACTATGTAACCTTTCGTTGCACCGGAGAGATTTTTAATTCCAGTCATAATCATTTCCTTATATATGTGCATATTTCAATGAAAATCGAAAAGCACTGTTTGTCATTGATGTTGGCTTTTGCCTAATTCTTTGTGAGTTATATAAGCTGTTTTTCAATTAAATTAAAAAACTAACTATTTGAAAAATAAAAGTTTATATAACTTTGAACTTAAAGTTCCCCAAAAGAGAACCTTACATCTATTAAGAAGAATAAATCTAATTATTGCTAAATTCACGTAAACGTTTGCGATAATTGTAACTTGCGCACGTTTTTTTTATAAAAAATGAATGTTTTTATGATATCGATCTCAAATTTTATTGGAGCAATTGTGTTAGATGTGTTCTATAAACCGCATTTTTAATGCGAATGTATAAAATAGTTTACACAGTTATTTCGTCAATGTTTACAGACATTTGTACACAATATTAAATCTGCTTTATTGAGCACACTTTTTAAAAAAGTGAAAATGTTTTTTGAAAATTTGCTAAAAAATTCAAAAAAATTTCAAATGAAAATTCCGTAATTATCTATAACATCTTGAATAAGAAAATAAAAATATAAAAATGAAAATGTGTGACTTAATTTAATTATGAAAATTGTGATCAACGCATACGTTTACGTTAAAAAACTCTTTATTATATATATATGAGTTCAGAGAGACCTAACAGTATTCTCAAATCTCAGACAAGTTTTATCTTGCCTAATAACACATAAGGAATTGATTATGAAATTTACTTTAAAGAAGTTTGCTAAGGCATTTGCTTGCACAGCAGTAGCAGCTGGTATTGCATCTTTTGCAAATACCGCATCTGCTATCGAAAATAGCGACATTAAGATTGGTGTTTCAATTTGGTCATCAACCGACGTTTTAGGTTCTGATTGTAAACGTGTTCTTGATGAAGCTGCTAAAGCTTTAGGTGTAAAAGTTCAGTACGTAGACCAGGCTCACGTATCTGAGAAGGTTACAGCTTCTGTTGAGCAGTTAGTAGCAGCTGGTTGTCAGGGTATTATCATTTGTAACTCATCTGATACCGAGATGACATCTGCAATTAAGACTGCAAATGATAACGAAGTATATTTAGCTCAGTTCTTCAGAGTAATTTCAAAGGATGCAAGTCCATCAATTTACAAGTTTGCTGAGAAGTCACCATATTTTATCGGTGCAGTTCATGAGAATGAGCCTGATAACGGTGAGCACTTAGTTAACATCTTATTAGACAAGGGTTGCAGAAATATCGGTCTAATCGGTTGGGAGCAGGGTGATGCTACCTGGTTAGGCAGATGGGCAGGTTACAAAGCTGGTGTAGAGAAGTGGAATAAGTCTCATCCAGATGATCAGGCTAAGTTATCAGAGCCTCAGTATGCAGGTACCTCTTCAGAAGGTGGTTCAAAGGCTGCTGAAGCTTTAATGGCTGCAAATCCTAAACTAGATGCTTTAATCCCAGCTGGTGGTGGCGGTGATCCTTTACAGGGTGCCATTGCTGCTGTTGAAAGAGCAGGCAAGACCGGCAAGATCGCTGTTGTATCAACCGACTTCTTACCAGATTTAGGTGAGAGATTAAAGAACGGTTCAATGGCAGGTCAGTCAGGCGGTCACTACTGTGATCCTCTAATTGCATTCATGACTGTTTACAATGCAATTAAGGGTAACTACACAGACTTTGAAGGCAAGTTTGAAGATATCACCTTCCCTTATCTGTTCGTAGCTTCACCTGATGATTATCAGGGTTACGAGAAGTACTTCGTAAAGCAGCTACCATTCACAGATCAGGAATTAGTTGATATGTCTAACTTATCATTAGACGGCTTAAAGGAAGCAGCATCTAAGATCTCTATTGAGGACGCTGCAGCACGTTTCGGTAAGTAATCTATATCAAATATAGATAACCAAAAACTGTAAATATAGAGGGGATTGTCTAATAAACAATCCTCTTTTTTATTGCCTTTACAAAAAGGATGGTAATTTTACAGAAATATTACAATTGAAATTTAAGCAGTTAACATTCCATTTTTATATTTACCTCATCAATTAGAATTATTGAGGTTTATATGAATAAGAAAATTGTTACAGTTTTAAGTTTAGCTTTAGCTTCTGCTATCGTAGGTAATGCAAATGCAGCAGAAGATATTTATAACAGAGCAGCAGTAGGCAATATTACAGTGACTGGTGGTGCTTCTCGTATTCACGGCAATATGAATGAAATGTACGAGAGCCAGATTAAATTAGCTAAAAAAGAGCACGCAAAGAACGTTATTCTTTTAATCGGTGATGGCATGGGTGATAGCGAAATCACCGCAGCTCGTAACTATGCATACGGCGCAGCAGGTTCATTCCCAGGCTTAGATGCTCTTCCATTCTCAGGTCAGTACACACACTATTCTTTAAACAAAGAAACTCATTTACCAGATTATGTTACAGATTCAGCAGCATCTGGTACAGCTTGGTCAACCGGTACTAAATCATACAATGGTGCTATCGGTGTTGATGTTGATGGTAAGCCAGTTACTTCAATTATTGAGTTAGCTAAAAAGAAAGGTTTAGCAACAGGTGATATCACCACCTCAGAAATTCAGGATGCAACTCCTGCAGCTCAGATTGCTCACGTAACACAAAGAAAGTGCTACGGTCCTAAAGCAACTGCTGAAAAGTGCCCAACCAACTTATTAGAGAACGGTGGTTTAGGTTCAATTTCAGAGCAGTTAATTAAGACTCGTGCAGATGTTACTTTAGGTGGTGGTATGACCACATTTGAAGAGCAGGCAACTTACGGTAAATATAAGGGTAAGACCTTATTAGAGCAGGCTAAAGAAGAAGGCTATAAGGTTGTAACTAATGCCGATGAGTTACAGTCAGTTGCAAAAGCTGATCAGAAGACTCCTGTATTAGGTTTATTTGCTCCAGGTAATATGCCTGTAAGATTAAAAGGCCCACAGGCTTCATTCCACGGCAATTTAGATAAGCCAGCAGTTAAGTGCGAAATCAATAAAGAACGTACTGCTTCAATTCCTAAGTTAGCAGATATGACCAAGAAGACTATCGATCTGTTAAAGACTAACAAGAACGGTTTCTTCTTACAGGTTGAAGGTGCTTCAATCGATAAACAGGCTCACAAGAACAATCCTTGTGGTCAGTTCGGTGAAACTATGGACCTAGATGAGGCAGTTCAGGTTGCTTTAGACTTTGCTAAGAAAGATGGCAATACTTTAGTTATCGTAACAGCTGACCACGCTCATGCTACTCAGATTGTTTACCCTGATGCTAAAGCTCCTGGCTTTACACAGGCTGTTATCACCGCTGACGGTGCTCCTATGACTGTTTCATATGGTAACTCTGAAGATGTTAATGACGCAGGCCATACTGGTGCTCAGTTAAGAGTTGCAGCTTACGGTCCTGGTGCTCTAAATATCATGGGTCTAACAGATCAGACTGATATCTTCAGAACCATCACCAAGGTTTTACAGTTAAAGAAGTAATAAAGTCTTCCTAATTGCATACTTAAGCGCTACCAATGGTAGCGCTTTTTTTGATCTTATTTTAATGCCTTCTTTAACCCCTAAGTCTCAACTGAGAACACAATAAACTACCAGATCATAAAGCGTCTTTTGGGTAAACATTTGTGTACAGGATCCTCTTGTATAAATAACGAGTCTAAATGGTGTCTACGTTGAAACAGATTAAGGAGTGAGAAAGGATTGAGCGCAAAGGTCGTTGCAAGTCATAAAGAAATAAAAATCCCGCTATCAATCATGAGATCAATAACGGGATCGGTTAGAAAACAGAGCTTTGATTAACCGAGTTTGATATCAAATAGCTGTGTAATCATAATTAACAGAATTAAAGCAGGAATGATGTATCTTACAAGGATCTTGAAAGGTACAAGCCATAAGAACTTAATTTTGCCATATGAAGTTAACTCAGACCATAACTGTCTTGTGGTCATCTTCCAACCTACGAACAGAGCTGCACCCATACCTGTTAAAGGTAGGATTAACTTAGCTGTGAAGTAGTCTAAGAAGTCAAAGAAGTTCATGCCAAAGAAGATTGGATCTGACCATGGGCCCATTGATAAAGAAGCACCACAACCAATGATAAATGCAGCCAATGAAACAATAGCGGCAGCCTTATGTCTTGACAGATTTGCTCTTTCAGCGATGAATGCAGTTGAAACTTCATGTAAGAAGATACAAGAGGTAATAGCTGCCATGAACAGAATTACATAGAATGCTGT
Organism: Succinivibrio sp.; assembly: GCA_050873645.1. Lineage (GTDB taxonomy): Bacteria > Pseudomonadota > Gammaproteobacteria > Enterobacterales > Succinivibrionaceae > Succinivibrio. The sequence continues at coordinate 11,607 of JBNMJE010000061.1, forward strand.
AGGAATTAACCAGCCGAAGAATGGAACAGACTGCAAAGCAGAATCAAATACATTAGGTAATGAGATGAATACTAAGCCTGCACCTGCTGATGGCTCCATACCCTGAACTGAGAACACAGCAGGGAAGATAATCATACCAGCCATAACAGCAACTAAAGTATCAATCAAGCCTACTGATAAAGCGGTTCTGTTTAGGTTTACATCACGTCTGAAGTATGAAGCATAAGTTACTAAGCCCATACCTAATGAGAATGAGTAGAAGCACTGACCTAAAGCTGATAAGCAAACATCAGGAGTAATTGCACTAAAATCTGGGCTGAATAAGAACTTATAACCTTCAGCAGCACCTGGCATGGTAGCTGCGAAGATCACAAGCATAATCATGATAACGAATAATGCAGGAACTAGAAGTTTTGCTGATCTCTCAATACCCTTTTGAACACCAGAAACAATAACATAGTGCATGATGCCAATAACAATCGCTAAGCAAACAATTGGCTTCCAAGGATTTGATACGAATGAACCAAAGTGGTTAGCAAACTCGTTAGAGCCGTCGGCATTTACAACCTGACCTAAGCTTACGAAGTTACCTGAGATAGCATCCCAAACATAATAAACAACCCAACCTACAACCACGTTGTAATAGCAGAAGATAGTGAATGCAACAAGCACTGATGCAACACCGATAAACTTCCAATGGGTATTAGGTGCTAAGACACTATAGGCATTACCAACATTTGCTCTGGCATGACGACCAATAGCAAATTCAGAAATCAAAAGAGGAATACCAAAAATGAAAATGATGGCGATATAAACCAATAAGAAAGCAGCACCACCTTCTTCACCGGCCTGAGTTGGGAATCTCCAAATATTGCCAAGACCTACGGCAGAGCCAGCAGCTGCTAGCAGACCACCAATCTTTGAGGCAAAGCCCATTCTATTGTTACTATTCATAGAATTTCCTAATAAATTATATTGATCTTGTTTTATAAGATCGCTCACATTCTGTGCATAATATTATATCAAGAATCCAAAATATAGAGAAAAAACGCATAATAGTGCGTTTTGCTCTTAAATTGCACAAAATATTAGACATAAAAAAAGGAATGTCCTAAAACATTCCTTTCTTAAGCAAGCTCAATGCTACAAAATAGGTAGCATTCAAAGATTAAAGTCCTAATTCAGGCTTAATCATCTTGCACCATTCTTTAATTCTTTCATC
>JBNMJE010000062.1:0-12800 GCA_050873645.1 Succinivibrio sp.
GATCAATTGTCTGGTTGTAGGTAGTATTCATATCGGGTCTTGTGTTATTGGTTTAGGGATAATTCCATTATACACAATGACCCTTTTTTCATTCTTACCTACCTTTTAAGATCTTATTGATCCCACAAATTTTCGTACAGCCCCAAAAAAGTTACAGATAGTGATTTTATTTACACAAACAAACTTATTCGGTCAAACTCGCATAAAGTAAGTGTGTAAACAAAATCAATTTTAACAATCATTAGGCTTGCTGATTAAATTTTAAATATATTTTTGCGCTAAATTATGATCAAATACGACTTGTTGTCGTATATGTTCAAGTCAGTTCTTTTTAGTGGGTGTTCAATCGGTAATACATCGTTTCTTGAAGTAGTTCAGACAATTTTTCTAAAAGAAAGGCTATGCTCTTTATATGAATTTAGTAATGCTCTGCATCTAAGAGAGACAAATCTTAAGCAAAGCAGATGAATATTATTATGGGATGTAAAAATTATGCCAGGTATTGTTGAAGAAAAAGCAGGCAAACTGTATCGATATTTTGCTGGAACTACCACTGTAGTTGAACCTTGGGGACAGGATTCTTTAAGAGTAAGAGAAGTCATGGGAGGATACTCTTTAGATGAGGACTTTGCCTTAAGTGAAAAAGTAAAAAATCAAACTCCTGTTATAAAAACCTGGACTGAGACTCAGGAAGTTGTTTCTAATATGCCTGGACTTAGGACTGTTACGGCACAGTGTGGCTCTATTACCCATGGCAATATCACCGCTTCTTTTCAGGCTAACGGTAAACTTGTCTTTACTAATCAACATGGAAAAGTACTTTTAGAAGAGTTTGCAAGAAACAGATTAGACGGAGCTTCAAAAGATCTTTCAGCGCTTGAAATTGAAGGTCGTGAGTTCAAACCTCTTTTAGGGGGAGACTTTCAGGTAACCGCACGTTTTGAAGCTAACAAAAATGAAAAGATCTTTGGTATGGGCATCTATCAGCAACCTTATCTAAATCTTAAAGGCTGTACTCTAGAACTTGCTCAAAGAAACTCTCAGGCTTCAGTTCCTTTCTATATTTCCACAAACGGTTATGGTTTTTTATGGAATAATCCAGCCATCGGTGAGGTTAACTTCTCTAATAACCTTACAAAATGGACTGCACTTTCAACTAAAAAGCTCGATTACTGGATCACCGCATCAGACAGGATCTCTACTATCGAAGAAAGATACACCGAAGTTACAGGTAGAGTACCTATGATGCCTGATTATGCAATGGGCTTTTGGCAGAGCAAATTACGCTATGTCACTCAAGATCAGGTACTTGAAGTTGCTCGTGAATACAAAAAACGTAAGTTGCCACTAGATGTAATTGTTATCGACTTTTTCCATTGGAAAAAGCAGGGCGACTGGTCTTTTGATGATGACTATTTCCCAAATCCAAAAGCTATGTTAGATGAGCTAAAAGAGATGGGAATTGAAACCGTAGTTTCTGTTTGGCCTACTGTTGAAAAAGAATCTGTAAACTACAAAGAAATGAATGATAAAGGTTACCTCATCAGAACTGATCGTGGTGTGCAAACTACCATGGAGTTTTTGGTGCCTACCGTTCCTTTTGATGCAACCAATCCTGAGGCCCGTAAATTCGTCTTTGAAAAATGCAAAGAGAATTACTGCTCTCTAGGTATTAAAAATTTCTGGTTGGACGTTGCAGAGCCTGAATGTGCTGTTTATGACTTTGATAACATGCGCTACTTTAAAGGTTCTAATCTGCAAATTGGTAACCTCTACCCTGCAATGTATGCAAAAACTTTCTATGATGGTCTAAAGTCCACAGGCAAAGATGATGTTATCAGCCTTATCCGTTGTGCTTGGGCAGGCTCTCAAAAGTACGGTGCTTTAGTTTGGTCTGGAGACGTTGGTACTTCCTTTAAAGATCTTAAAAACCAGATCATGGCAGGACTAAATATGTCTCTTGCTGGAATTTCCTGGTTTACAACAGATATTGGCGGTTTCCACGGTGGTGATCCAGAAAACGAGGATTATCGTGAGATCTTTGCTCGCTGGTTTGAATATGGCTGTTTCTGCCCTGTGATGAGAGTACATGGTGACAGACATCCAAGACAGCCTATGGTAGGTTCAACTGGTGGCGGTATGTGCTGTTCAGGTGGTCCTAATGAGGTTTACAGTTATGGTGACAGAGTCTATAAGATCTGCTGTCACTATCTTGAGTTACGTGTAAAGCTCAAGCCTTATATTAAAGAGCTGATGAAAGAAGCTCATGAAAAAGGAACTCCTGTAATGAGACCTGTATTCTATGATTTCCAAGATGATCCTAAGAGCTTTGATGTTGAAGATTGCTACATGTTCGGTCCATCACTTTTAGTTTGTCCCATTTATGAAAAAGGAAAGCTATCTCGTGAGGTTTATTTACCAAAGGGGGCTACCTGGAGAGATACCAATACAGGTAAGATCTATGATGGTGGTAGTACGATTACAGTAGACTCACCTCTTGAATACATACCTGTATTTGCACGTGATGACTTCAACTTGATCTAATCTTTAAAAGGAAGCTTTGAAAACAGAGCTTCCTTTTCTTTACTTTGCTTTGCCTGTTCTTTCTTTTCTGCATATCGCGCTCATGACAAAGCCATTAAAAATGTAAGCTTCAAGGTCCTTTTCAAGTCTTTTTACAAACTTTTTTAAATTATTATTTTTCTTTTATTTCAGATAGATATGTAATATTACTTACAGTTTATATCAGTAAAACAGCCTTTAAAAAAAATCATCATGGATAATCTTGCGCCATGGTGAGCAGTTGAATTTATAAAATTCATCAAAGCTTAGGATTTAACTTAATAAAAGAAACTGATATGAGCGCCAGCACAAAAGAACTATTAGATTTTGACAGAACAGTGATGACTTTGTCAGAGCTGTTATCTGACGAATTAGTAGGATCACTAGTTGAAGGCGCTGTCGACGAAATCATGCTAAATCCAGATAGCGCGCTCTATGTGCGCTATTCAGATGGTGAGAATGTCAAATATTGTGACATTTCTCCTTCAAAGGCTCAGATCTTAATTAGAACTGTAGCCTCAATGAGCAAAATTGATATTAACGTTAACTGCCCTATCGTCGAAACTGAAATTTCTTGTATCAATGCTAGATTCTCAGCTTTGCTGCCACCATTGTGTAAGTACCCTTGCTTCTGTCTGAGATCATTACACGCGCTCTCTTTGAACTTTGAGCATTTAGTATCACAAAACTTTATCTCCAAAGAACAGTTAACCATATTAGATGATCTTATTAAAGAGAGAAAAAACATCTTAGTTTGTGGCCAGACCGGATGTGGCAAAACCAGCTTTATCAATTCGATGTTAAAAAGGATTGCTCATGTAGAACCTTTCTCACGAATTGTCTGTATTGAAGACACTCCTGAACTTAAGATTGAAAATGATAATGCTGTAAATTTAGTCTCCGGTCCTAATACTTCTATTAGTACCTTAGTAAAAGCTACTTTAAGACTAAGCCCTGACAGAATTGTTGTTGGAGAGGTAAGAGCTGAAGAAGCACTTGATCTTATTGATGCCTTATCTACAGGTCATTCTGGAGGTCTTGCTTCAATTCACGCAGGCTCTGTTGAGCAGTGTCTTGAAAGATTAAAACTGCTTATAAGCCGTAATCCATCTGCCCCAGACAATATTGACAGCATGATAGCTCTAGCTGTCAATGCCATCATTATTCTAAAAAGAGAACCTTTAAGACACGTATCTACTATTGCCCTTGTCACTGGATTAGAACAAGGCAAATTCACTTATAAATACCTAGGAGAAAATAAATGAAAAACGCTTTATTAAAACTTACTGCTTTTATTATCTTAACAGCTGTCTTTAAAGATACATTAGCAGCTGATACAGCCTCAGGCAGCAGTGTCTTACCTTACGAGACCTGGCTTAAAACTATTCAAAAGTCATTAACTGGACCTGTAGCTTTTTCTGTGTCTTTAATTGGCATTGTCTCATGCGGTGCTACCTTGATTTTTACAGGTGGTGAGATGGGGCGTTTCATGCGCAGTATTGTCTATCTTGTAATGGTAATGACTCTGCTTGTAGGAGCCAATACTTTAATGTCATCCTTATTTAATGGTGCAACTATTGAAGTTTCTTCTGAACTTACTTCAGAACTTACTTCAGAACGAGCACCTATCTCTAATGAAATGTCTTTAAGTAGCAAGACACATAAACTTAACGAAAAAACTTTATCTGACAGAGCATCTTCCTCAAAGGAATTAGATCTGTCAAAGAAGACAGCTAAGATAACAGCTCTGACAGGTAATTCTTCAAATTTATCATCTAAAGGATCTTCATCTGCTAATCTAGTATCTACTAACCTGTCATCAACTCTTATTGACAGTCCTAAAGGTTACAAAGCATCTCAATACCAAGACTCATTTAACGATGTAAAGCATGACTCTGTTTTTAGCAGTTTTAAATTCTCTTTTCACAAAGATGAAGCTTTAATGGTTGCCTGTTAAATGCTGTTTTGTGATGCGTTACTTATAGTTCGTAGCTTGGTTATTTAACGTCTCAATTGCTTACCTTGATTTGGAGTTAGTGTGTCTGGAGTAAAACACCCTGTTTACCAATCTGTGCTGCGTAAACAGAGCTTTTTAGGTTGTGACAGAGAACTGTGTATGTTGCTCGTATTTGTAACCATAGTAGGAAGCATATTTAGTTTTTCTCTGATTGCTACCTTGGTGTTTTTAATTGTTTTTGTGATTTTGTACTTATGTCTTCTAAAAATGGCCAAAGACGATTTGTATTTAAGAAAGGTGTACTTAAAGAACATTCGTTATAAGCCCTATTATTTGGCACAAAAGTCTTATTACTCTAGACAAATTGTAAAAAAGAACAAATAGCATGCTGTCAATTAGCCTTTACTTTTTGAAATAGACTCAGTTTTACTTCATGGTTACAGATACCACTGATTAACAATAGCTATAAACAATAACCTATAACACCAATAAAACTACAGTATAACTTATAACCTATTATGATAAAAGCTCTCTTTTCATCTTTGTCATTGTCTTTAGCGCTCTTATGTGTGCTATTCGTGGCTATTATGGTCAAAAGACTGTGGAAACAGTACAAATGTGCCTCTAATCATCCAGGATTTACCGATCTTTTAGACTACGCGCTCTTAGGTCCACAAAACACCATTATTTTAAAGAATGGAGCGTTGTTAAAGACCTTTAAAGTAAAAGCTCATGATCTTAGTTATGCTGACAGTGCTCTTATAAGTCGCACTCAAGAGTTAACCGCTAATGCCTTTAGAAAATTAGGTGGCAACTTCATCTTGAACGTTGACTTTATAAGACAGAAAGTGACAGATGTTGAAGAGTGCGAATACAAAGGTAATGACAAGGCTAAAAAGCTCTATAACAAGAGAAAAGAGTTTTTCAAAGCTAACTCAACCTACACACATGAGTGCTACCTTACTATTACCTCTTTATCTCACTCATTAGGTAGCATACGCAATATTGCAAGTCTGTTTGATGATGAAAGTCTGAAAAGTGACATAACTTTTTCTTCTGGTACTGATCTTACTGAACACTTTATAGTCGGTGATAAGGTAAACAGCATCATTGTTGAGTTTTCAAAAGGTGTTGATGAAATCAAAAACTCTCTTGAAAACACTTTAAAGCTCGAAGAGTGTACCTTTTTAGATAATCCTAAGTTAAATGCTAAATATTTAGGTGTAGGTAATTTTGGTGTAGGTAATTTTGGTGAGGGTAATGGTCCTAAATTTATCTCACACGAAACTGTTAACTTTTTAAAGTACTGCATATCAGGTAAAAACCTTGAGCTAAAGTTGCCTAAAGGAGATTACTATCTAGACTCACTGTTATCATCTGATGACTTTACCTCAGGTACTGCCCCTAAGTTATCTGACAGATATATTGTGGTAGTTGCCATTGAAGGACTGCCTTTAGAATCTGAGTTTAATATTCTCAAAAGACTATCAACACTTGATTTTGATTATCGTTTTTCAACCCGATACATAAGCTATGACAGCTTTACCTCACAGGTACTTTTAGAAAAGAACCGTCGTTTATGGGCTCAGAAAAAACACGGTTTTATAGCTCAGTTTTTTAACTCCAAAAGCGATAATGAAAACCAGGATGCTGTAGAGCAGTTAAATGACATCAGCGATGCTAAAAAGAACCTAGTTCAAAACTCTTTAAGTTTTGGCGCATATTGTGCGAACATCATCTTTACAGGTACTGATGCAACGCTTTTAGAAAAGCAGGCTTTAAAGTGTGTTCAGGCAATTGAAGCATCAGGCTTTGGTGCCAGAATTGAAACTGTAAACGCAACTGAAGCGTATCTAGGCTCACTGCCAGGACACAGTCTTGAGAATGTAAGACGCGCTCTAATTCCAAACACTGTATTAACCGATCTTTTACCTTTAAATCAGGTCTATACAGGAGAGAGTGTTTCTCCAAATTTCAGATATGGTAAAAATAAGCCTTCTTTAATGACTGTAAGAACCTTAGATGGCTTATATGCTCATTTAAATCTGCATGATACGGATTTGGCCAATACCTTAGTAGTAGGCCCTCCAGGCAGCGGTAAATCAGTATTTTTAGGCAGTCTTATTCCATCTTTTCTAAAGTACGACGATATGAAGATCTTTGTTTTTGACAAAGGCAACTCCTTTTATGGTTTAACCCGCGCTTTAAAAGGAAATCACATTAAGCTTGAAAATGGAAAAGGTATTCGTTTCTGCCCTTTAGCTAAAATTGATACTCCTAATGAAAAAGATGAAGCTTTGCGCTTTTTAGAAAAGCTTTTTATCTCTCAGGGCTATGAGACTGATCTTAAGTTAAAAGACGATCTGCGTGATGCTCTTACCCTACTTTCAGACTTTGATAAACATGAGCGTACTTTAAGTACTATGTGCACGCTGTTGCCAAGAAAAGACCTTAAGACCGCACTGTCAGCATTTACTAACAGTGTTATTGAAAACTCTATATTAGATGGAGACTCTGATCCTTCGTTTAATGCTGAGCTTACTGTCTTTGAATGCGGTCAGTTCTTTGAAAAGGCTGGTGACTTTTTATTTCCAACCTTACAGTGCATCTTTAATCTCATCAACAAGAGCATTATGACTGGTAAGGCAGGCGCTATCATCATTGATGAAGCGTGGATGATGCTTGCTAATGAGGAGTTTTCAAAGCAGCTTATAAGTTGGATTAAGACTTTAAGAAAGCACAATGTTGCTATTATCTTAGCCACACAGTCAATTAACGATCTGTCTAAAGCATCTAACATTGGTGACTTTTTAGATTGTATTAAAACCAGAATTTTTCTGCCAAACAAAGATGCCAACACTGAGGCTTTAAAAGGATTTTACAAAAAGCTCTCACTCTCTGACAGTCAAATAGATGCAATCTGTAAAGCTAAACCGAAGCATACTCTCTTTTTACATAAAGACGTTAACTTTATGCCTTTTTCACTGGCACTCTCAGAACCTGAGTTAAAGCTTCTATCACTATCTGAAAACGACAAATCTTACGTGGATGAAATGTATGAACAATATCAAGAAGAATTTGCCTATCGCCTATAAAGGGCCTACTACTACAAAGAAAAAGGCAAAAATTGCCTCAGGCGTGAAGTTAACTGATCTTGCAACTAAAGCGCTGCGTACCGAGCTAGTACCAGCCTTTATGGGGCTGTTAGGTATGGCTTTAGGATTTATCTCTCTTGCCTACTGCATTGATTTAAGCGGTAAGACTCAGTTTCGCCCTTATGTAGTAGCAGTAGATAAACAAGGATCTGTGCTGTTTTTAGAGAATAGAGATCAGGATAGCTTAAGTTCAAAAGTAAAAGCTTCTTTTGTCTGTGAATACGTAGACAGACTGTATTCAGTAAGTGAGGATAAGGCTTTGCAAAGACGTTTTATCAATGAGATCTACGCAAAGACCTCATTAGGCAGTGCTGCATCTGCCTTTATCGATAACTTTTATACCAAAGAAAACGTGATGTCATATGCAACAGATCTTAAGAACACCGCAATTGAGTCTGTAGTGTCACTTACAGATAACACTTTTGAGGTGACCTTTAAGCTTATGACCCGTCATAAAGAACAGATATCAACAGAAAGATACAAGGCTTTTGTAAGTTATAAGAGACTTAATGTCACTTATGACAATCTTGAGGAGGTAAGACTCAATCCTTTAGGGCTGTTTGTAAACGAGTTTAATGTCAATAAGATCATTGAGGTGGCATCATGAAAAAAACTGCCCTAATGAAACTTGAAAAAGTATCATTACTCTCAGTACTCATATCCTGTCTTTTCTGTTCAAGTTACAGTGCATTAGCTGATAACGTGAGTTTAGATGACAGAGATCTTAAAACACTATCAAAGTTAGACTTGTTAGATTCTAAACAAGTAGCGGGTACAGCTTATAAGGCAGGTTTAGTTACTTTTGCCTATGGCTCTGGTATTCCTACTGTCGTCTGCGCATTACTTGAACTTACTGATCTTGCTTTTGAAAAAGGTGAGCGAATTCTGTCAGTTCAATTAGGCGATTCTGTACGTTGGAATATAGAAAGTGCCGTATCTGGCACTGCAAATGACAGTGTGGAACATTTAATTGTAAAGCCCTTAGAGTCAGGTCTTAAAACCTCAATGCTTGTCACCACCGACCGACGCACCTATCACCTGCGCTTAAAATCTACTGAATCTGATTTTATGCCCGCGGTGGTGTTCTCGTACCCTAATACTTTAAAGCTACCATCATCAAAGCATTATGATGATCCTTACTTACAGTACACAAGTTATGAGTCAAATGAAGACAGTTCATCAATATCGCCTAAAAGCTATGGTGGGCAAAATTACTCTGCTACAGAGCAAATTGCCTATGAGAAAAACACACGTCCTGCCCTGACAGTTGCTGCAACTTACAACGACAGCACTCAGAGGCGTAATTACAACTATTCAATTGATGGTGACTCTAAGCTTATTCCTCAGAACGTCTACGATGATGGAAAGCGTACCTTTATTGTGATGAATAATCCAATAAACTCAAGCTATTTACCAGTGTTGCAGGAAATAAGCTCTGAGAGCTTTTTATTCTTTGGTGAGGATAAGACTAATACCATTAACTTTACCTATTTTGACAATACCTACGTAGTCGATGGCATCTACTCCCACCTGCGCTTAATTTCAACGAATGGCGATGAAAAACAGAGCGCTGATGTTGTAAGACTTGAGTCATAGGAGTTTTGATGTCTTTTTCTCTTATAAAACAGGGACCATTATCTAAAAAGCCGGTCTTCCTTTTAATTGGCGGTTTTATTGCCGTAACAATATTTTTTACAGTGCTCTTTAGTTTAAAAGAACAGGAAAAATTAAGTGAAATTAAAGATAAGCAAAATGGAGCGAATGTTCAGTCATTGCAAGCTAATATTGCCAAAGCTGACAAACTAGGTGTCTTTGAAGCAAGAGACGATGGCCTTGAAAAAGCTAATGAGCGAAGTGGTAAAAATCGTAAACAGGTTTTAACTGATGTTTCAGCTAAAACTGTAGATGATGAGGATTTTGCTAAAAACTACGTTTTGTACCAGGAAAAGCACGCTTTAACTGACCGCAGTTATAAAGGCAATGACGACTCCTCTCAAGATAAATTTGTCACCAAAACAGTATCTTTTGAGGATTATGACGGCATACCAAAAGAGGCAGAAGTTCCATTAGAGAAAAAGGCAAAACCTAATTCAGAATACTATGAACAGGCTTTAAAGGCCTCAAGCAAGGTAAATCTTGAGATAAAGCATCATGGTTTAGGCAACTCTTTATTTGATAAAGACAACAGCCTTAATAGCGCAGTGCCTTCATCAGAATTTAAGCAACCAAAATTAGGATCTTTAGATAGTCCTAGAACATCAAATTCTCAGGATAAACCTAACGAGAACACACTCGAGAGCTATGATAAATTAAAACGTAATAACTACGTTTTAAAAAGTGAAGTTGAAAATCCTAAAACTCCATTTGCCCTGATGCAAGGCAGTGTCATTCATGCAACTTTACTAAACGGAATTAACTCAGAATTACCTGGACAAATCACAGCTCAGATCTCTCGTGATGTTCATGACTCAATTAGAGCAAAATACCTTATAATTCCTCGAGGGGCAAAACTTGTAGGTCAATATGCCTCAGGAGCTGCCTTTGGAACTGAAAGACTTTTTATTGGCTTTAACAGGATCATTTTTCCTAATGGTCAGTCAATTAACCTAGGTTCAATGCCAGGTCAATCAACCAATGGCTATGCAGGCTTTGATGCAAAAGTTGATAACCATTACTTTAAGATCATTGCAAATTCATTATTGCTATCTAGTATCAGTTCAACAGCTGATCACTATGAGGATACCTACAATTTAGCAGAAGGTCATCAACGTACAATTGCAGGCTTTAAGGCTCAGGGTAGCTCAAATATCTCTCAGGCACTAGCTAAGATCATTGAAAGGAACATTAACCTTTCACCTACTCTTTCTGTAGAGCCAGGATATGCCTTTACTGTAGCTATCACTCAAGACATTTTCTTTAAATCACCTTATGGAGCAAAATCTTATGGTCATTTTAATAGATAGACTTTGTAATAAATTAAACCCTTGGAATAAATCCAGACATTGCAAAGAAAATAGACATTTTAAAAGTGTTCTTACAACGTCAAATAGATCCTCATTGACAAGCATAATCGTTTTTATGGGCATACTGTTATTTACAAGTATGAGAGTAAATGCTGAAGAAAAGGCTATGACCTATAGCCAAGGAGAAGAGCTTATTTATCAGCTGAACAATACTCTGGCTATATTACGATCTTGGTCTAATGAGAATAAAACCAAATCAGACAAGCTTGAAACTTATATCAAGCATGACAATGTAAGAGAGCAGGATAACTACGAATATCAGCACAAAGAGACCTGGGCAAAGGTCAAAGATCTTAATCAGAACTCTTTAATGCTTTTAGAGGCAAGTTATGCCTTTGCTAAAAAGACTGAGTCAGCTGCTGAATTTTCAAAAAACAGTATTCGCACCGATGCCTGGGAAAAATGTATACGAGCTAAAAACTGCACTTTTAAAAAATTAAACGAAATGATGGATGAGGAGTCATTAGAACTTTCAGACTTTACTAAAAAGAGTGCATCAGATACTCAAAAAGCCTTAATTGAAAGTATCGACAAGCTAAATGAGATGTGTGGTGAATCTCAAGAGGCAAAAGGACTTAACAGTTCTATTGATACTTTAAGTAAGGTTAATTCTACTCAGGTTACAGCTATAAGCTCTTTATCAGGACAAGTGTCAAATCTGGCAAGAATTACCGCTCATAACTATCAGATGCAAAAGCAAAACGAAGAGTTAAAGCAAAAATCTGACGAGCTTTACTATGCTGATACTGGAACAGTGCAGTCTCCTCACCTTGATACAAGCCTAAAAACCTACGAGTAGCTATAAAAATGCATAACTACATGAAAAATGCACTAGTGTTAAAAGTCCTAGTTTTATTTGTTGTACTTTTGATATCAAACGTCTCTTTTGCCCAAGAGGTAAAAGATCTTACTCTAGCACCTGACGGCGTTTTAAACAGTCTTACTATCCTGTTTATAGATAACATCTCAGAGGCAGCAACACCAATTAAAGAAGCTGCTAACAGACTCTTCTGGATCTTAGTGCCAATCTCAATTGTGATGTTAGGGGTTAAGAGCATATTTAAAGATGGCAACATGCAAAGCTTTATGGGAGATCTGGTAAAGCTAGTTCTTATAACAGGCTTTTACTACTATTTACTAGATAATGGTACCGCTATAGGTCATTCAGTAATCGACTCTTTAACCTCAGTTACCACTAATGCAAACACCGGACCTTCTGAGCTTATCGATCTTACTTTTAATATTGCATCAAACTTAAATCAAAACATCAGTGCAGGCTTATTTAATGCGGTTACAGGTTTTATTTTGCGTTGCATGGTCCTAGTGTTTATGTTCATTATGTTTTTAGTGGTAATTAGGTTTACAACACTATTTATATGCGCTCATATTCTTTGTATCTGTGGAGTGTTTGTCTTAGGCTTAGGTGCTATCTCTTACACAAGATACATCGCCATCAACTTTTTTAAATCTATTCTTTCAATGTCACTAGAACTTATGACTACTCTACTAGTAGTAAATTCAGGATGCTTAATCTTAAAGAACCTTAAAAACAAATCTGAAGAAATTGTAGAGTCAGGAGCTTCATTTGGTTCTAGTGAGTGCTCTGTAATTATATTCACTGCCCTGTTTATTTACATACTATCAAAACATCTACCAGAAGCAGTGTCAAATCTTGTGACTATGACTAATGGCAAAAATGCCAAAAGATCAAACAGCAGGATCTCTTTAAAAATTCCAAGTATCAATTTGAAAAAATAAGGAAGGAAATTGAGATGGTCGGTGATGTAGGGTTCGAACCTACGACCCTCTGGTCCCAAACCAGATGCGCTACCGGGCTGCGCTAATCACCGAACGGAAAGCATTATATTAAGGAGTAATGTTCTTGTCAACAAAAAAATTGTTGATTTTCTAGTCTACTGACTGAATTAAAAAGAATTTTTACGTCAACCAAATGAAGCCGACCGTTATCACAAAAATTGTTAGTTAATTATATACTGTAGTTAACCTACAGGATGTTCTTTAAAAATCAGTGAATTTATATATATTCTGTGATGAAAGGATCACGACTTGTAGAAATTATGTGAGCTAGGGATCACGGAGCAA
>JBNMJE010000063.1:0-12648 GCA_050873645.1 Succinivibrio sp.
ATAATTCTGTGTAATAATGGCGCTTTTATGCGTGTTTTCATATGAAATTAGTTGTGAATTTTGGTATGCTTAGCACTTAAAAATCGTGATTTTGATCATGTTTATGCTAGAATCACTAGCTTTCAAAATTAAGTCTCTGCTATTTAGTTCATAGAGAATTTTTCTAAGTTTATTTTTAGCGCAGGAATGCAAAATGAAGCTATTTTGCCCGATTTCAAACAGCAATAAAGAAAATTTAAAAGACGCATTTAATCTCATCTTTACAGGCATGATCTTTATGCTTGCTATCATGACTTTAGCTCGCCTTATCATGCTCTTTCAGTTTGCGCTTAATCCTTTTACTGAAATCTCTTTTAAAGAACAGCTAGGATTTTTCATCCTCTCTTTAAGATTTGACTTAAAGATTGTAACTATTGCCTATTTACTGCCTTTATTACTTACAATTTGCTGTTTTTCATTCAATTTCTTTAAATATATTAAGAAATTCATGCAAATTTACAGTCATTTTGTAATTTTTGTAATCTTTATCTTTGCAGTAATTAACTATTTCTACTTTAAGACCTATGAAAAGTGCATTGATACCTTTATCTTTGCTATTTCAAAAGAAGATCCTCTGGCTGTTTTAAAGACTGTTATTAACGACTACCCAGTCTTTACAGGTTTAATCTGCATCATCATAGCCTGCTTTGTTTATAAGTTTTTACACAAAAAACTATTAAACTATTTAGCTAAGTTTAATTTTGTACCATCATTTAAACTTACCCTGTCTGTATTCTTTTTAGTGCTAGTTTTAGCCTTTGCAGGATTCATTCGTGGTTCTTTTGGTACTTTCCCATTAAGACAGCTAAATGCACAGATTTGTGATAAGCCAGCTGTAAACAACAATATTCCAAATGGCATCATCGCTTTTTACTGGGCATACAAATGGAACCAGATCTCAGCGAAGTTACCTACAGTTACCACAGATGAGATTGCCGCTACCTACAAAAAATTAGGCTTTAAAGTAGATCAAAATGATTTTGAAGATCTGTTCAGACCTTTAAAGAAGACTACCCGTAAAAATGAATTCTTAGAAGAGCACAGACCTGATATCGTCTTTAATGTAATGGAGAGTATGAGTACTCACCTTCTGACCTATGACGATAAGGATACACGTGATCTTTTAGGTGCTCTGCGTAAGAACATCAAAGAAGACATGTTCTTTACAAACTTTGTTTCAGAAGGTGATGGCACCTCTGACAGCTTAACTAGATTATTTGTCTCTGTACCTGATTTAAATCTATCTACCTCAGCTCATTCAGCTAAGCCTTATATCTGCAACATTGTAGATTTATTTAAAAAGGCTGGCTATGAGACCATCTTTGTCACTGCTTCAACCTCATCTTGGAGAAATTATGACAATTTCTTAAGAGAGTTAGGTTTTGACAGAGTTGTAGAGAGAAGCAATGTTTTAAAAGACTTCCCTAACGCTACCGCTAGTGCTTGGGGTATTGATGATGAATACCTCTTTAAAGAGACCTATAAGATCTTAAAAGAGGAACATCACAAGCCACGTTTTGTCATGACTTTATCCATCACCAATCATCCTCCATTCAGATTACCTAAGGATGTTGAGGTTCAAAAGATAAAGTTAGATGAAAAGACTTTAGACAGATTCCCTTATGACAATACCGAGACTATCTTTGCAACCTTCAGATATGCAAATGATGAGTTAGGTAAGTTCATTGATGCAGTAAAAGATGATGAGACACTAAAAGACAATATCTTTATTGCAGCAACTGGTGATCACAATATGAGAGGCATTGGCTATTCAGACTACCCTGAGGAATTAGTCTTTGGTCATGAAGTACCTTTCTATTTATATATGCCAGAAAAGTACATTAGAAATACAGCTGTAAGATATGATCCTAAGCGCTTGGGTTCTCATAAGGACATCATTACTACCTTAGTCTCACATGCTGTATCTGATTACACCTTCTACTCATTTGGCTGTGACATGTTATCTAATGATAAATGTAACTTCCCATATGCATTCAATCAGTCTGTAGCTATAGGTTATGGTAAAGATTATGCCTGTGCTCTACAGACAGATAACTATGGTGTGTCCTATAAGATAACTGATGCAAAAAGACTTTTAGTTTCATCTAAAGCAGATGATGCTAACTGCACTAAGGAAGCAGCCTTAAAGAAACTTGAAGCTCAGCTTTACTATCTGCAGGCTACCATGCCGGTAAAGTTAGAAAAGAAAGATTAGAGATTAAACGTAAAAATTAAGAATAAGGAAGGTCAAATCTTTGGTCTTCTCAAAGCAAAGCCTGACAAAAGTCAGGCTTTGTCTTATAACTTACCTAAAGTTATAAGCTTATTTTAAAAGCTCTTCGATACCTCTTATCATGATATGAATGATCATGGTATGAACTTCCTGAATTCTATCGGCGTAGCCATCGTGAGGAACGATAATTGGAAGATCACAAAGATCTTTTAACTTGCCACCGTCTTTACCTAAAAGCACGATACTTGTAAGACCTTTTTCTTTACATACCTTACAAGCTTCAATGATGTTTTTTGAGTTACCTGAAGTAGAAATACCTAAGAAGACATCACCTTTAAAGCCCATACCTTCTAGGAAACGTGAAAAGACATAATCAAAGCCATAGTCATTACCTACACAGGTCAGATGGCTAGGATCAGCAATAGCAATAGCAGGATATGAAGGACGGTTATCTCTGTAACGGCCGGTTAACTCCTCAGCAAAGTGCATTGCATCGCACATACTGCCACCATTACCTGCTGACATGATCTTGCCACCCTGCTTTATAGAATCGGCCATAATGGAGATAGCCTTTTCGATTACCTCTTTAGTATCAGGTTTTGCAATAAAATCACTTAAGACCTTCAAAGACTGATTTAAGTCGTCTAGAACATTAAAGGTTAATTTAGACATATCTATTCTACCTATTCTCTGTATCCTACTTTTTCTCTATATTCTGCTTTTTTACTCTACCCATTACACGATCTTCCCACTCCATGTAGGCTTCATGATCTTTTTGCATATATTCTTTTAATAAGCCTTGTTGCTCAGGAGTTAATAACTTCTGGATCATCTCATCCTTCTGTGCTTTTAACCTTGCTTTATAATCAGACTTTTTCTCCTCTTCGCCTTTTTCTAGGAACACCATATCATAATCAGATGACCAGTTAGAACCTGCCATCTTAGGTTTACCCTCTTCACATTTTAAAGGACGAGATTGAGATAGAGAAATCATTTTATCGATATGAACAGCTAGTCTGTCAGGCTCTACCTGCATTAAAGGTAGTTTAGCGCCTTCAGGTCTTTTCCATCTAGCACTGCCATGAGCACTGACCTCAGAGAACTCAAGATCACGCTGACCACCAGTCATAGCCAGATAGACTTCAGCTAAGATCTGAGCATCTAATAAAGCTCCGTGGACTGTACGAGCTGATCTGTCTACATCGAAAAGATTACATAAGTTATCAAGGTTAACCTGATGTCCTGGACACAGCTGCATTGCTAAAGCCACAGTATCGACAACAGTTGCCATATCAGTGGTAGTTTCACTAAGTCCTAACAATTGCCACTCTTTATCCATAAAGCCTACGTCGAACTTAGCGTTATGGATCAAAAGTTCTGAACCTCTAATAAAATCGATTAGCTGATTGGCAACCTCAGCAAACTTAGGTTTATCTGCCAAAAACTCGTTTGAAATGCCGTGAACCTGAAATGCTTCTTCATCAACTGGTCTTTCAGGATTAACGTATAACTGTAGGGTTCTGCCAGTTAACTTTCTGTCAATAATTTCTACACAACCTACTTCGATAATTCTGTGCTCACCTGGAGTACCATCATCTGATTTACCGGTGGTTTCTGTATCTAGGGCTACTTGTCTTTTCAAGTTAAAATCTCCGAAAACAATGTATTCATTTTAGCTTAAATCAGCTTAAGTTTTTACCCTAATTGAGCACATATTTAGATATTGCAAATTGAAACTAAGTCTTTACTAAGTCAACGCTAAGTTTTGAGGCGTACCGTTTTAGTGACTCTTAACAGAGATTAAAAGCTAAAAGAAGTTATGTCATTTTACATACTTTGTCTTACATGCTCTTTTACATGTACTTTTACATGTACTTTTACATACATAGTTAAAAAAAGTGCATTTTTAACTTTCTGTTTTAAAGCAAGATTAATTCAAGGTTAAGTAAGATGAAGCTAAATTCACAAGATTAATGGCAATTTTCAGAAAAACGTATTAATAATTAGATTAATAAGTATTTGTAAAAGGCTATTTTTAAGATTTTCTTGTTGATTTATAAGCAAAATTATTTTAGCCAATTATCTGTTATAATGTCAGTAGTGTTTCTTTACACTGCATTTTGTTTTTCGGAAGGTTAGCTTCTTCCATCGAAATTTTTAATGACTATGAAAGAAGTTCTAATCTATACCGATGGTTCCTGTCTAGGTAACCCTGGCCCTGGTGGTTATGGTGTTATTCTAAGTTATAAGGGACATATAAGAGAACTTGCCCAAGGTTTCATCCGTACGACTAACAATCGTATGGAACTCATGGCAGTAATTGTAGGGCTTTCATCTCTTAAAGAGCCATGTCATGTCACCATTACTACTGACAGTCAGTATGTAAAAAATGGTATGACCTCATGGCTTGAAGGCTGGAAACGCCGTAACTGGGTTTCTAGCACAAAGGCGCCTGTGAAAAACAAGGATCTCTGGCAAAGACTCGATAAGGAATATTCTAGACATCAGATCACCTTTAAATGGGTGAAAGGACATGCTGGACATGCTGAAAACGAGCGTTGCGATGAACTTGCAAGAACGGCCGCTTTAGGAGATAACAAAATCCTCGATGAAGGTTTTTGCTCCTAATTATCGTAAGTAACAATATGGATGAAAATGGTACATAAGTAATTTCTTTGTACCTCAGTAGTCAAGAAGTTAGGTAGGATGATTAGAAAAACTTTATATCTTTGCGTTGGTGTAGTTGCGGCTGCACTGATGTCAATCAATGCGTGCTCATCGAATGTTCAGGCAAATACTAATGAGACTGAATTAGAGCGTATCGCTCACGAAAGAGAGCTTGAGGCTGAAAGAGAGCAGAAATCTGTTTGGGAAACAGATTTAGCTGATGAGTCTAGATTTACCTTAAATCTTAAGTTAAATGCTCAGGAAAAAGCCTTAGCACGCAAATTTGCACGTACTATTACACATAATCTGCAAAGAAATGATGTATATGTACATTATCTTTTAACTAAATTCAAAGAGCACGATGTTCCACTGGAGTTAGCAGCTATTCCTCTATTAGAGAGTGGCTTAAATGCTAAAGTACATCATGGTGGCGCACACGGTGCTTGGCAGTATGTTCGTGCAACTGGTAAATCATTAGGTTTACACAAGACACAGAACTACGACGGTATTTATGATTTCTTTGCTTCAACTGATGCTGGCATTAAGTATTTGCAAAGATTATATAGAGATTTAGGCGACTGGGAATTAGTAGCAGTAGCTTACAATCAGGGTGAGTATGGCGTTAAGAAGGCTTTACAGAGAGCAGCTAATGCTGGTGTAAAGAACCCTAATGCTGAGAATATCCGTTTATCTCGTTCAACTAAAGCATACTTAATGAGATTTAAAGCTTATTCTGATGTTTTAAAGAACCCTGAGTTATACGGTGTAAAACTCCCTAAGATCAAGAACCGTCCTGCTTTTAGAAGAGTAGAGATTGCCGGTAGATTAAACAGCTTAAATGAAGCTGCAAGATTATCTGGCGCTAGAATTGAAGTTATCAGAAAACTAAATTCTGGTTATACAGGTGATAAGATCGATGACAGTCATGGCTTATATATGCCAGTTGAACATGCTGAGGTCTTAGAAAAGGCAATTTCTGATAAGGATTCTGTAGCATCTAACACTAAAGTTACAGATTCACCTTTAGTTGTGATCAAATAACTGTGATCTAAAAACAAGTCTTGTTTGAGAAACAACTATAGAATAACTCTTGTATTTCTAACATAATACACCTCCTATGGACTGCAGAGCGAAAGCTCTGCAGCACCACTATCAATCAGTACCAAATAGAATCTTAAAGACAGAAACTTTTATGTTTAAAAGTTAGATTAAGATATAGCCCGATACCAATTTAAAGCTAAGAGATGCCGTGTTCTTTTAAGATACGTAAGAACTCTTCTTCGTAGATGATCCTTACATCAAGCTCGGTTGCTTTTGTAAATTTAGAACCAGGATCACTACCACAGACAACTGCGAAGGTCTTTTTAGAAACAGATCCTGAAACTTTAGCGCCTAAGGATAAAAGCTTAGCTTTAGCTTCATTTCTATCCATTGAGTCTAAAGTACCTGTAATCACAAAGGTCTTACCTAAGAAAGGCTGATTGTCAGAGTTAAGTTCACTTTGTTGAGGAAGTGGGGTTAATTCAATGCCTGCGCTAAAGAGGAAACCGTCTTCTCTTTTAACCAATCTATCAATAATCTCAAGATTATGCTTTTCAGCAAAGAAATCAGCAATATGACGGGCAACCACAGGTCCTACATCAGGCAGGTTTAATAGCTGTGAATAGGTAGCTTTAATTAAATCGTCGATAGTCTTAAAGTTAGAAGCTAAAGTTCTGGCAGTTGAAGATCCTACCTCACGAATACCTAAGGCATAGATAAATCTGTTTAAAGGAGTTACTCTGGATTTATCAATAGCTGCAATCAGTTTCTTTGCAACTACGTGACCTAAGAATCTTACTTTCTTCTCTTCATTACCGCCATCTAAAATGGTTGTAGCCAAATCATTCTCTGATAAGGTGTAAAGATCAGCTACAGAGGAGATCTTTTTAGTAGCTACTAATTGTTCAATAATTCTGTCACCAAAGCCTTC
Organism: Succinivibrio sp.; assembly: GCA_050873645.1. Lineage (GTDB taxonomy): Bacteria > Pseudomonadota > Gammaproteobacteria > Enterobacterales > Succinivibrionaceae > Succinivibrio. The sequence goes on from JBNMJE010000063.1 coordinate 6,912, forward strand.
AATATCCATAGCATCACGAGATACAAAGTGGATGATTGACTGACGTAATTGAGCTGAGCAGACCAAACCGCCGGTGCAGCGGGCAACCGCTTCACCTTCAACTTTTTCAATTAAGCTTCCACATTCAGGACAGTATTTTGGAAAGACAATATCTTTTTCTGTGCCATTACGCTTTTCTTTTACGACACCTGAAACCTGAGGGATCACATCTCCTGCTCTACGCACAATCACCATATCGCCAATCTTTAAGCCCAAGCGCTCAATTTCATCGGCATTATGCAGTGTTGCACTAGATACCGTAGCTCCACCTACATACACAGGATCAAGTTTAGCTACAGGAGTGATAGCACCGGTTCTTCCGACCTGAAACTCTACATCTAAGAGTTTGGTCATCATCTCCTCAGGTGGGAACTTATAGGCTATTGCCCAGCGAGGATTTTTAGCTGTAAAGCCCATCTCCTCCTGTGTATCTAGTGAGTTAATCTTTAAAACTACACCGTCAATGTCGTAGTTTAAAGTCTCACGTCTTGAGAGGATATCCTCATAAAAAGTCTTTAAGCCATTAAGACCTTTTACGCATTTGATATTTGGATTTACAGGAAAGCCTAATTCTTTTAGAGCTAAAAGACGGTGATACTGATCATGAGGTAAATCATAACCTTCACATTCACCTACATAGTAGGCAAAGAAAGCTAAAGGACGTTTAGCAGTTACTTTAGGATCTAACTGTCTTAAGGAGCCGGCCGCAGCATTACGAGGGTTGGCAAAGACTTTACCGCCAGTCTCTCTTGCTCTTTCATTCCATTGATTAAAGCCAGAGCGAGTCATAATTACCTCGCCTCTTACATCAATGTATGAAGGCACATGCTCACCAGTGAGCTTTAATGGAATAGCTTTAATGGTCATGACATTAGAGGTAACATTCTCACCTACCTTACCATCACCACGGGTAGCAGCCTGTACTAACTTACCTTCTTTATAGATTAAAGAAACAGCAAGACCATCTAATTTTGGTTCAGCACAGTACTCAACTACACTCTGACCTGAGGCCTCTGTCATTCTTGCATCAAAATCTATAAGTTCTGCGTTATTAAAGATGTCACCCATAGACATCAGTGGCACACGGTGAGTTACCTGCTCAAATTGAGATAAAGTAGCGCCACCTACTCTTTTGGTAGGTGAATCATCAGCAATAATGTCAGGATTACTTTGCTCAATTAACTCTAATTGACGGTAGAGTCTGTCATATTCAGCATCAGGAACTACAGGATTGTCATCAACATAGTAAGCTTTGGAATAGGCATTTAGTGTATCTACAAGCTTACGGTATTCTTTATCTAGGTTCTTGTCATTTAAAGACACAGCATCCTGTGCTAAAGCTGAAATATCTGACATGACTTTTACTCCTCATCATCAGATTTGTCGTATTTCTTTAAGAGCAATTCAGTCTCTTCTAGAGCCTCATCAGTCATTTCTTTATTATTGTTGTCTTTTATCACACCACCTAAGTGTTCTACTAGGCATTTAGCTGCAATGTGCATGGCTCTGTAGTATAAAAAGGCTTTACCTTTTGGAGGTAGCTGCATATATAGTGCTAATGAGCCTGTAGAGAAAGACTCCATATTATCAGGGAATGCATATGGGGCCTCTAGTGAGCAGAGTCTGAACACAATCATGTCTTTTAATTGTGGATTTTCATACACACAGTAAATATCTTTTTCGCCTTTTAAAATACCGTAGTTATTGAACAGCTCCTCAAGATCAAGTCCTCTGTAAGGACGACCTTCGGAGGCAAACAGATTTAACTCATAGGTATTCTCAGGGGTTCTAGGATTTTTATCCTGTAATGAAAAGTCTGTAGATAAGGAGACTACAGGTTCAACTTTGTTATTTAGATTCTGACTTGAGTAATTCTCATGCTTTACATTTAAAGCATTAAAGTCGCCTTCAGAACCAACCTCTTTAGGCTTTACAATACGAACCTTACCTACAGCATTTGACAGAGCAATTTCCTGATCCTCTTTTGAACCTTTAACTAATTTACGGTTAATGCTACGACCAGAGAACCATAAGCCATGAACTACAAAGGCTAAAATGGCAATGGCACCAACAATTAAAATTAAAGAACTTGAATCGTTAAGTGACATTTGATGCTCCTGTAAACTTATCTTACTTATAACTTCTTGTGAACGATTTTGTATAGTCTAAAAAAATATAGTCTTCAAAAAACTCTCTTATTTTAAACTAAATGTATTCTTTTTTCTTTGTTTTATCGCACGTTTGACGCGATTTAGACTCACCTGTGTAAGACAGGATTTAAGTTTCGTAAAAAGAAGTTCAAATCCTAGTTTATAAACTAGGATGAGTTTGCATAAAGTAAGGACAAGAGCAGTGTATTTTAAAAGGGACTAAAACTATTTGTGCAAATTGTGCTATTTTGAGGTGAACTCTAGCCTTTGCTTTAAGTCAAAATGGTATGATAAAAAAAGAGTTTAGGATCATAGCTATGAACGAGAATTTACAAACTAACTTAAGACTACCACACTTAAAACATCCTCATGAAATCACCTTTTCAGAGGCCATTACCTATATCTTTACAGGTTTAAAGCTAGCTTTAAGTAAAGAGTGCAGACTCTATATCATCATACCTATTATAGTAAATGTGCTCTTTATGTCCACCTGCTCATACCTGCTTTTTACTAATATTAAAGCTTTAATCTTTTCATTGTTTGAAGGCTTGCCTGACTTTTTATCTTTTGTAGCTTATGTACTCTCATACCTGCTAGGTTTGATGATCATCTTTGTCTGTGGTTACTTTTTCTCCACAGTAGCGACCATTATCGCCTCTCCTTTTTATGGACTGTTAGCTGACAAAGTCGAAGCTTTAATTAACGGTACTCATGGCGATGACATGGGAGTTATTGATCTTTTAAAAGATATCCCCAGAATTCTAAAAAGAGAGTTAAAAAAGCAGTTATTCTTTTTACCATTGGCTCTAATCTGCCTTGTGATCTCAATTATTCCGGTGATAAATGTAATCTCACCTATTGCCTGGTTCCTACTTACGGCCTGGATGGGTGCATTGCAGTACACTGACTATGCTTATGATAATCATAAGATCTCTTTTACTCTTATGATGAATGATTTAAAGAACCATACTATTCCTACATTTACAATTGGTGCTACAGTAGCTTTCTTATTAGGTATTCCTGTTTTAAACATCCTGATACCACCTGCAGCAGTTTGTGCCGGCACTAAGTATTATGTAGAGATGCAAAAGGTTAACTTATTGAAATAAAGTAGATTAAGAGATATTTTTTCATAGTTATTAACTATTTAGAACAGATAGTTTATAACTAAAGCTCATAAACTAGAGTTAATAAAATATTAGGAACTAGGTTAAATGACACCTAGTTATAAACTAGTTAGAAAACTAGTTTATAAATCAAATTCATGGACTAGATATTCATAACTGTTAGAAACTAGTTTTTCGCAATAAAGAAAGAGGTTTTTATGTATACACTCTCAGGAGTTTCTGTAGGAGCAGGTATTGCGGTAGCACCTGCTTTAGTAATTGCCAGACAGAAATCTGAATACAGTAAAGAAGAACTCTTTACTTTTGACAGCGAAAGTGAAATTGACAGATATATTAAAAAATCCAGTCAGTTTGCGCAGAAACTGCGTCAGATTGTAAATCCAGCAAAAGATACTGTACGTGATCTTTTAGGAGCGGCAGCTGGCTTTATCACCTCTGAGGATAACAAAAGAGAAGTTATCGATCTGATAAATCAGGGCTGCTCATCCTGTATGGCTGCAAGGACCGTACTTTTAGGGAATCTTGATGCGTTCTATAAGCACAACAATGATCTAAAGGCAGATAAAGAAGAGTTAACCTCACTTATGAATGAGTTCATTCATACATTAGAGCATGCCCATGGTGATGAGATAGAACTGCCTACACTCACAAAAGATGTCATTTTAATTACCACCAATATCTCCCCTGCTCAGCTTTTGTCACTTGATACAAAATACATCAAAGGCGTGATCTTAGAAGGTGGTCATGACTCAGGACACTTAGGTGTAGTGTTACGAGAACTATCTATTCCAGCTGTATTTGGTGTTTTTGATGCAACTACCATTAAAAACGACACTACAGTACTAGTTGATGGTAATTCCTCTGTTGTCATCGTCGAGCCATCTGATGACATCAAAGAAAGCCTACTTACCATGCAGGATCTTTATCAGGATCAGATAAACGACGAGTCTTTACTAAACCTTACGATTGCCTGCGCTGTAGGTGCAATTAGTAATGGCAGTAATGAGCAGATTAAAAACCATGGACTGGGCCTGTTAAGATCAGAGTTCCTCTTCTTATCTTCAAGTTATGAACCATCTGAAGATGAAATGACCGATTGTTTTTATAAGATCATCTCTCCAATTAAGAAAGGAGCTCCAATTACAGCTAGAACCTTTGACTTTGCTGATGACAAGAAGCCTCTCTTTAACATCAGATTAGATGACTCTGGTCCTTTAAAAGGCTATGGTGCCTATGTAGGTACTAATCTTTTGAAAAAGGAAATTAGAGCCCTTTTAAGAGCTTCAAAAGGTAGAACTATCACTATTGTGTTTCCCCTAGTTACTAAGATCTCTGAAAAAGACTACCTTTTAAAATTAGCAAATGACAGTTTAGATGAGCTCAATGATCAAAAGATTGAGCATGGCGACATGGAGATTAGCTTCATGATTGAGACTCCTGCTGCGGTGCTTTTAGCTCCTGCTATTGCTAAGGAAGGATCCATGATGATCATCGGTACAAGCTCATTAGCTGAATATGCCTCAGCTCCATGTCCACCAGATAAAGCCTTTACCCCTGTTTTAGCTAAAATGATTGTAATGGCAGCCAAAGCAGCCTTTGAGTCAGGTGCTACATTAGGTGTTGCAGGACGTTTTGCCTCACGCTCAGAGCTCATTCCTTTCTTTTATAGGCTAGGTGTTACTTATCTTGTGACAGGTGCCTATAACATTGACAGGATCAAAGCTGTAGTTGAAAGACTGAATCTTGAGCAAGACATTCAACCTGCTTTTGACAAAGATCTGTATAATAAAATCATGACTACTTATTCAGGTACAGAGCTGTCTGAAATCATTAACTCTTTATAGAATTGAACGCTCTGCAGATACAAGGATTTAAAATGGGACTTTTTTCTTTTTTTCAAAAAAAGCAGGCTGTAAGTCAGGAAGTTAAAAGTGAAGCTGATTTGGAGCTGTATACCCCTGTTAGTGGCAATTTAATTTCATTAGAAGAAGTACCTGATCTTGTGATCTCAGAAAAACTGATTGGTGATGGAGTGGCAGTTGTTCCTGATACAGGAGCAGACACCATTGTTGCTCCATGCAGTGGTACTATCTCAAGACTTATTGCCTCTAATAACGCTTTTGCTGTGAGAACAGAACAAGGTGTTGAGGTTTACGTAACCTTTGGTATTGGTACTAGTAGCTTTACAGGTTCAGGAATGGCTGCAATTGCAAAATTAGGTCAAGCTGTAGCTGTAGGTGATCCTGTATTAAAATTTGATATGGAAAAGGTCTCAAAAGATCTTGAATCTACTGTAACCTCTTTAATTGTTGTCAGAAGTTCAGCTTCTATAGCTAAGGTTATTAGTAGTTCAGGTAAGGCAGAGGCAGGCAAAGATCCTTGCTCTTGGGTAATTTTACAAGACGATCAGTAGCTAGCTTC
>JBNMJE010000064.1:0-12623 GCA_050873645.1 Succinivibrio sp.
GCTCAAATGCATGGTATTGAATTTGAAACTTACTTGCAAAAAGCTATTACAGTGATGACTGAACACCTCGATGAAATCGAATTTGAAAAAGATCATAGAGGTACGATTACTGGATATAAATCTCACTCAATTTCTGATGAGATTTTGGATAAATTGATGCCATGGAACATGGCTCAGAAATAATAGGTCAGAAATTTAATTCTGACCATTTACAAAAATATATAAGAATATATTTTTATATACCAAAATTGACAGTTAAGGTTAAATTAAAACTGGTAATAAATTACAAATTATTGCAAGTTTAAATTTAAAAGCAGTAATCTCTTAAATTCAAATCAAATATCGCATCGCCTCTGCTTCTAAGTCTTAGTGACTTATTTGAACCTAACCTTTAAAAGACTTTAAAAAAACAAGCTTACTAATACAGCAAGCTCACTAAACAGCAAGTTCACTAATTCAAATACAAGACTAATACAACAAGAACATTGAAAATACACAAGGTATATCTATGAATATCATTCCTTTAAATTCACCTGAAATTGAGTATTGTGGACGCATTGATGACAGAGATCCTTTGCATCCACAATTTATCTTTCCTGCTACCTATTTAAAGTTCCGTTTTATCGGTAGTTTTGCCTCTATCAAGATTAAAAATCAGCATCTAGACTGGAACAACTGGCATAACTTTGTAGGTGCTAGAGTTGATGGTGTACAAAAGTGCTTTCAACTAAATGATGATGAAAAAAGCACTGTCATTACCTTATTAGAAAAAGAAGACACAGAGCGCGAGCATGAAATTCTGTTCTTCAAGCGCATGGACTGCCATGAGATCACACTAGAGGAGTTAGTTCTCTCTGATAACGCCAAGCTTATTCCATATGAGGAAAAGCCTTGCCTTAAGATGGAAGTTTATGGCGACTCTGTATCAGCAGGTGAGGTCAGTGAAGCTGTAGATTATGTAGGTAAGGTTGATCCTGTACACGATGGACACTTTTCAAACAGCTACTACTCATATTCATGGATGTGTGCAAGAAAACTTGGCGCTAAACTTCATGATATCGCACAAGGAGGTATTGCTCTATTAGATAAGACAGGCTGGTTCCACCATCCTGACTACATCGGTATGGAATCAGTTTACGATAAGGTCCACTACAACCCTTATATCAATCCTGTAACTACCTGGGACTTTTCAAAGTACCGCCCTCATGTAGTAGTAATTGCCATAGGTCAAAATGAAAGTCATCCTAAGGACTTTATAAAAGAAGAGCCAAATGGTGCTCAGACTATTCTTTGGAAGAATACCTATGAAAAGTTCTTACGCCATTTAATGGAGATCTATCCTAAGACTCACTTTATCTTAACTACTACAATCCTAGAGCATGATATTAGTGTGGATAAGGCAATTGATGAGGTCGCTTCACGCTTTAGCTCACCATTAGTTCATCGTTTTTATTACAGCAAAAATGGCTGTGGTACTAAAGGTCACGTCAGAATCTCTGAGGCTGATGCTATGAGTGATGAGCTAGCTTTCTTTATCAGTACTTTACACATTGATATCAATGAGAAAATGTAAGGGTAGATTTTAAGAAAAGGTTGTAAGAAAAGTTTGTAAGGAATGTTTTAGGAATACTCTGTATTGATTGTCTTGATTGATAGTCTGAAAAGAACTTATGTAAAGTAAGTTGTTGAAGGTGATCTTTTATTTAGCATCACCTTCAAAATCTGTTTTTATATCAGTGTATTGACTATAATAAAGACATAGAGACAACACTCAGTTAAGGAAGGCGAATGTCTGAAATATACTGTATCAGTTATTCTGATTTTGGATATTTACTTACAGAAAAAGACTGGTCTATAAAGATTCAAAAATTAAAAGACTATGACTTTGAGGTATATGAGGATCTGTTAACCTCAGATGGGATCACACTTAAACGCCGTTTTTTAGGCAGTGTTCCAGACCTTTTTGAAAACAGCTCTGAGTTTAAAGCAGAGCCTGAACTTCCTTGTGATATTGAAAGATTTCTTATGACCTACAATGGTACAGAAGTACTAGTTGTAGGCTCTTATGACTTTGAGAGATTGTTAAGTGGTAAAACTAAAGATGAGTTTGGTTTTGTCAAAACAGATAAAGCTCTAATTGACTGTAATCAATACTCATCAGAGGATCTTGCTGAGGATGTGGTGCTGTTATCCTCAAATGGTATTGATTTGAACAGTACAGACAATCTTTCAAACACATAAAGAATTAACAAAGCAAAGCTATTTTGATGGAGTATTTATGGAACAGCTCCCATTAGAAGTTTATACAAGTGATGAAGTTAAATTCATCGAAGCAGAGCATGCTAAAGAGCATAACGGACACTGCTTTGACTTGATGCAACAGGCAGGTAAAGCTGTTTTTGACTTTATTGTAAGAGAATGCGCACAAGCTAAAGATGTGTGGATCTTTTGCGGTAAGGGCAATAACGGTGGTGATGGCTATATCGTTGCAAACTTGTTATTAGAAAACTCCATCAATCATAGAGTCTTTGCAACCGGTGTTCCTCATGAGGGAACAGAAGCTAGTATTGCTTATGAGTACTATGTACGACAGGGCGGTATTGTAGAGTATGAACTGCCAAATCATGGGCAACTGCCTGATGATGGCATCATCGCTTACAGTGCACCTGATGTAATTGTAGATGCGCTGTTAGGTACAGGTACCAACTCCTCTCCAAAAGGTGATATGGCAAAATGGATTGCCTATATCAATCAGTTAAATACTTATGTCGTAAGTATTGATATCCCATCAGGTGTTATTGCTGACACGGGCAGTGTTCCTGGCATGTGCGTAAGTGCAGATGCTACTGTATGTATGCTAGCTTTAAAACCAGGCCTATTCACATCTGATGCTGTCGACTTTGTAGGTAAATTAGAATTTGCACCATTAGGAGTTCAATCTTACAGCTACTATGATGTCTTTGACTATTCAAAGACTACCTATCCTGTACCTATCATGAGAGTCGCTTATAAAGATATTAAGCCTCAGTTGCCTGTACGTTTCCCATCTTTTAACAAAGGCGATAACGGTAAAGTTCTGATTATTGCAGGAGCCTCAGGTTTTGGAGGAGCTGCAATCTTATGTGGAACTGGTGCTCTAAGAGCAGGCGCAGGTTTAGTTAAAGTAGCCCTTGAAAAGGATAATTATCAGGCGCTGTTGAGTGTAAGACCAGAGCTTATGACTGTTGACTTAAACTCAGCAGAATCTTTACAGAAAGCAATCGACTGGGCTGATGTGATTGCTGTAGGACCTGGTCTTGGAGTTAATGAGAGAACTCAAAGAATATTAGATACCTTAGATGACGTGATTGATAAATACGTAGTCTATGATGCTGATGCCTTAAATGTATTAGCAAAATACGAGGATAAGTTCTATAACGAAAACCGCGTGATCACTCCTCATCCAGGAGAGGCTGCTAGACTTTTAGGTTGCACTGTTGAAGCTATTAACGCAGACAGATTAGGCTCATGCTATAAGCTATGGCAAAAATTCGGTGGAGTGGTGCTCTTAAAAGGCGCTGGCACTGTAGTTTGTGACGGTAACAGATTATCTATCATCAATGAAGGCTCACCTGCTTTAGCAACAGGTGGTTCAGGTGATCTCTTAACCGGTATTATTGCCTCTTTAATAGCACAAGGCTTAGGCCTTGAGATGGGCGTAATTGTAGGTGCTTGTATTCATGCTAAAGCAGGTGCAATTTGCGGTCAGAAAGAAGGCGTAATTGGTACACTGCCTTTAGATGTAAGTAAATATGTAAGAGCACTTGTAAACGGCAGAGATAAAAGCGCTCAGTCTTTATAAAGACAGGCATTTACAAAGGCAATAAAAGAAAGTAAGAAAAAGTAAAAAGACCATGGCAGAAATTAAATTTAAGATAAATGGTGAACAGGAGACCGTAAAGCTAGGTGAGATTATGGCTTCTGTTTGCATTCCTCTGTGTAAGAAATTAAAAAAGAGTGTGCTTATCAATCTTGAAGGAGATTTAGGCGCAGGTAAAACAACTTTCTCACGTGGCTTTATTGTAGCCTGTGGTTACAAGGATATCGTACGCTCTCCTACCTATACTCTTGTAGAACCATACGATTTTGAAGACTTTAGTGTTTACCATTTTGATCTTTACAGACTTTTAGATCCTGAAGAGCTTGAATACATGGGTATTCGTGACTATTTTGAAAAGACCTCCGTCTGTCTTATTGAATGGCCTGATAAAGCTCAGGGAGTTCTACCTGAAGCGGATATCACAATTGAGCTTAGTTATTCAGTTGATTCAAGAGATGTTGTGATAAAATCAGAGCTTATAGAACAAAAAGATCTCGATAAAATAAGCTCAAATTTCAGATAACGTGAAACACCTTTTTAATAGCTTCTGTAAATTGATCCAAGGCAGATTGATTCAGAGTAAATCAATTCAAAATTTCAGAACAATTTGCAGACAGTTCTTATTATTTTTTGTAGTAGCTTTAGTGGTATGTTGCTCTTTAACAGAGGTAGCATCAGCTTCTGCTATCAAGACTGTACGCTCTTTTCATAATGCTCAGAAAACTAGAGTGGTACTCGATCTTGACTCAAAACCAAACTATGCAACCTCTTTAAGTCAGAACAGAGCTGTATTCTCCATTAGAGTACGTAACTTATCAAAAGCAGCACTCTCTCCTTCAAAAGTACCATTGTCTTCACAAAGCTGTGTAAAGGCAGTACAAAGACGCATTGAGAAAAATGATGTCAGATATCTGTTCTCATTAAATGGCTGTGCTGTACCTAAGACCTTTGTCTTAGCGCCAAAAGGTGGTAACAATGACTATAGATTAGTCATTGATTTTGAAAATGGTGATTCAGCATCTAGCTCATCATCTAACTCAACTTCAAAAAACACCTCAAGCAATCTGTCTAATGCAAGTACCACTAAGATAGTAACTAAAACTGACGGTACTGTAATTAAAGATACCGTAGTTTCATCTACTAAGACTGTAAATGGTAAATTAGATACCTCAGTGCCTCTTGCAACTTATGAAAGAGATCTCTTTATTAAGTATTCAACTGTATCTAAAGACGGTTTTCGCTCAATGTCTACTGCTAATGCTCAAAAGTATCAGCAGGAATTAACTAAATTAAGAAGTGACTACAAAAAGGCACAGGCTCAAAAGAAAGCTAGTGCAACAGATAGCAGAGTAAAGAGCACTATTACTCAGAACACTAAGAACAATAATAAAACCAAACTGCAGTCTCAGGATGTCGAGGAGTTAGTATCAGATGCTTCAGCTCCTCCTGTACCAGTACAGGCAACTCCTGTGTCCCGTCCTTTTATCATCGCCATTGATGCAGGTCACGGTGGTAAAGATCCTGGTGCTATTGGTAAACGTGGTGTAAGAGAAAAGAATGTAACTTTAGCTATTTCAAAGGCACTCTACAGCTACATCAACTCTAATAAGCAATTTAGAGGAACCCTTACAAGATCACGTGATATCTTTGTGGATTTGGATAAGCGTTCTGAGATCGCAAGACTAAGAAAATCTGATCTTTTAATCTCAATTCATGCTGACTCTGTAGCCTCAGGAAGCTCTACTGCGCGTGGTGCGAGTGTATTAGTTTTATCTGAGAACAGAGCTGTACGAGAGAACGGTAAGATCTTGCGCAACAACAAGCAAAAGAAACTGATTGGTGGCGCAGGCGAAGTCATGGATCAGAGTGTAGGTAATCCATATCTTGCAACAGCAATTTTGGATATGTCATCTACAAACTCACGCTCTGAGGGTAATCTTTTAGCTCAGGAGATCTTACATCAGTTATCTGCCTTTACTCATGTAAGAAAGAGTGAACCTATTAAAGCATCTTTAGCTGTTTTAAAGGCTCCTGATATTCCATCACTCTTAATTGAGACTGGTTACCTTTCAAACCGTTATGAAGAAATTCAGTTAAATCAGCCAAATTACCAAAAGCAGATCGCTTACAGAATTTATTTAGGTATTAAGTCATATTACGAAAAATACCCAGCTCAAAAATTAAGATCACGCCAAGAGTCATATGCTAGAACTAAGAATATGACTACAAACAAGAGCGGTAACGTAAAGTCTGTTACTGTCAAAAAAGGCGAGTCTTTAGGTATTATTGCTAAAAGATATGGCACCACTACAGCTCAATTAAAGAAACTCAATTCCTTAAAGAGCGATACTGTTCATGTAGGTCAGGTTCTATATCTGCCATAGGAAATTTATGTCTACAATTAGACGTCTGTCAAAGCAACTAGCTAGCCAAATTGCAGCAGGTGAGGTTGTAGAAAGACCTGCCTCTGTAGTCAAAGAACTTTTAGAAAATGCTGTTGATGCTCACGGAACTCATATTCTCTGTGAGATTAAAGAGGCTGGTAAGCTTTTAATTAGAGTAAGAGATAATGGTACTGGTATTGTCAAAGATGAATTACCTTTGGCATTAGCACCTCATGCTACCTCCAAAATCTATTCATCAGAGGATTTAAATTCCATCAAAACCTTAGGCTTTAGAGGTGAGGCTCTAGCATCTATTGCTTCAGTTTCAAAGCTTACTTTAACCTCTAAAACCAAAGAAGAGGAAAACGCTTTTTGTGTCAAAGTAGAAGGTCCTGAGCAAGAGCCTTTAATTGCTCCTGCTGCCCATCCTGATGGCACTACTGTTGATGTCTGTGAACTCTTTTTTAATACTCCTGCACGTCGTCGCTTTTTAAAGTCAGATAGAACCGAGTTTTTAAGAATTAAAGATACCTTTATCAGAATTGCTCTAGCTCATCCTGATACTGGTTTTGAGTTAGTAAATGAAGGTAAGACTGTCTTTAAAGTTTCAAAATCAGCTGTAACAGAAGGCATTGATCTAAAGAGAACAGCGGTGCTCTTAGGTAGTGATTTTTCACAAGAAGGCATTAAAGTTTTATGTGAAGATCCTAATTTAAAGATGGAAGGTATGCTTTTACCTCCCCCATCTGTAGAGCAGAGTGTCTCAGAACAGGTCTATCTCTTTTTAAATGGCAGACCTATTGCTGATAAAGTTGTAACTCATGCTCTAAAAGAAGCTTTCTTTGAGGTATTAGGCAGAACTCTACCTATAAGATGTGTGCTTTATCTTGAGGTAAAACCTGATGAGGTGGATGTTAATGTTCATCCTCGTAAAGATGAAGTGCGTTTCCATGAGCCATCTTTAATTCACGATTTAATCACCGATGCTCTAGTCTTAGCTTTAAGAAAAGCAGGAATTGGTCCACAAAGTGTAAGTCAGTCTGAATTAGATTTTGCTCAAAATGAAGAGCCTTTACCCAATGCTGATGCTGAACCTTTAAAAACACCGTCACCACATGCAGCATCCTTTGATATTAACAATGATAACTTACCTGCTTTCCCTACAGGTGTAAGCTCATTTTTTAATAATGCAACTAACGGTCATTCTGTACCTAATTCTAATTTACAGACTAATTCAAACTTACAGCATAACTCATCAGGGGCATTTGCGACCAACAGACCTACCTCTGGTAATTACCACTCTACCTTCTCTAATCAGAATGCCTTAGAGCGTAATATCAATGTTTATAAGTCAGCAGTTAATGCCTCTAATGTTGGTGTCAATGCTAATGTAGCCTTTAATGAGCCTGGATACAAAACAGGTGCGATAACAGGTTCTGTCCACAATCCTTTAGGAAATGCTCAAGGTAATTTCAATCCAGCCTCATACCCTAATGGTATTGCTAATGTAACTGATAGCGTAAATGCTACAAATAGCCCAATACAGGGCTCATCAAATCTGCTTGCAAATGGTATTCAATTTTTAGATTTAACTGACAGAAATGTAGCTTTAATTAAACTTTCAAAGAAGTATTACCTAATCTCTTTGAAAAAGTTAAAGTCTATAAAAGTAGCTTTAGACTATCAGCATGCTGTAAAAAGTGCCTGTGTACTTAAAGAAAAGCTCCTAATGCCATTCTCGTTTACAGTCGATCCCTCTTTAGCAAAGTCCTTGAAGTACTGCACCATCGCCTTAGGCAGATTAGGTTTTGGGGTAAAGATTTTTAGAAACAGAATTGAGTTAACAGAGATCCCTGCCTTATTAAAGGGGATAGATTTAGCTAGTGTTAGCAAAAAGCTATTCTTAATAGTCTGTGCTGAATTTAGAGCTATTGAAGAGGGCAATTGCCCACAAAAACTCTCATCCATTGTAGGTTATGAAAGTCCAAAATCATCAGAGATCTTAGAGGCAGAAGCTAAAGGATTACTTTCTACACTCGATAAGGACAACCCTTTAAAAGATCTTGATGGCTCTTATATTGAATTGAATTTTAAAAAGTTAAGTGAAAAGCTCGGAGCTGAACTTGAAGAATAAAGCAGTTGTAATATTAGGTCCTACCGCCTCTGGTAAGAGTGCCCTGTCTTTGAAAATCGCTCAAAAGGCAAAAGTTGAGATCATAAGTTTAGACTCAGCACTTATCTATAAAGATATGGATATTGGCACTGCTAAACCTTCAAAAGCAGAGTTAGCCTCAGTACCTCATCACTTAATTGATATCTGCGATCCTAAAGACAGTTACAGTGCTGCTTCTTTTAGAGAAGACTGCATTAGACTCGTAGATGAGATCACAAGTCGTGGTGCAATCCCTGTAATTTGCGGCGGCACCATGATGTATTACAAAGCCCTAGTTGATGGCCTATCTCCATTACCTGCCACAAAACCTGAGGTAAGAGAACAGATTGCGCGTGAAGCTTTAGAGTGTGGTTGGCCTGCCATGCATGAAAAGTTAAAAGATATTGATCCTGTTTCTTACCAGAAGTTAAATCCAAATGATAAGCAAAGAGTTTCAAGAGCTTTAGAGATTTACTACATGACAGGTCGTGCAATGAGCTCTTTTTTTGTAGAAAAACAGGATAAGTGCCCATTTGATAGATTAGAGTACATCCTGTTACCTCAAACAGATGATAGAACCGAATTGCGCAAACTCATCAGAGCGCGCTTTTTAAAGATGGTAGATGATGGACTTATAGATGAGGTCGCCTATCTAAAGGACAGAGGTGATCTTGACCTTAATATGCCTTCAATGAGATGTGTAGGCTACAGACAGGTTTGGGAATATTTAGATCAAAACTATGATTTTGATACCATGATTGAAAAGTGTGTAATTGCAACAGCTCAGCTTGCTAAACACCAGATGACTTGGCTTCGTGGCTCTTTATCAAAAGACGACAGTGCTTTAGTAAAGAAAAAGCTACTTATTGGCGATAAGAATAATGAGAACATCGTTTTAGACGGCATCAAGCAATATTTTGAGACAAAATAATGAAAAGGCTATTTCAATACCTGCTTATAACCTTACTCTTTACTGTATTAGCACCATTTGCTCATGCAGAGAATAGTCCTTTAGTAATCACTGATATAGGAGCGATTGAAGGTGTCAGTGAACATGGAGTAGAGCATTTTTATGGTATTCCCTATGCTAAAGCTCCTGTTCATGATTTACGTTTTGCTCCAACTGTTGCAGCTGATCCTTTTGCAGATACTTTCAAAGCAGATTCGTTCTGTCCTGTAGTTCCACAGTCTAGCTTTATTGTTAAACGTAATGGCTTTAGAACAGGCGATAATTCTCTGTGTCTTAATATCTATCGTCCTAAAAATGCTAAAAAAGGGGATAAGTTACCGGTCTTTGTGTGGATCCATGGTGGCGCTTACATGATGGGTGCTTCAAACAATCCCTACTATGATGGAACAGCCTTTGCTAAAGACGGCGTGATCTTAGTGAGCATCAATTACAGATTACATGCTTTAGGCTTTTATGCTTCTAAATATACCTATCAAAAGTACGGTACCACTGGTAACTGGGGCCATCTTGATATGATTGAAGCACTAAAGTGGGTAAGAAATCATATTGACTCTTTTGGTGGCGATCCTGAAAAAGTTACCATAGGCGGTGAATCAGCTGGCAGCATGGCAGTGTCATCTTTAATCTTAAGTCCACTAACTAAAGGCTTATTTAAAAGAGCTATCTTAGAGAGTGGCACAATCCTAAGTTATCCCTTTGTAAGTTTATATAGAAGCGAGAACAGTAAGTCTGCTTTTACTAATAGTGCTTCAATTGCAACTTTATTTGGTGCTGAAGATTCTGAAGCAGGACTTGAAGCATTACGAGCTATCGACCCTCTACTTTTATCTTATAACTGTGGCTATGACTATGACATGGTCAAAAACACCTTCTCTTTCTTTAAGCCTTACTTTGACGGCGTGGTCTTACCTAAAGATCCTTACAGAGTGTTAAAGCAAGAAAAGAGAATAGAGAGTAGTGAAAATTCACAGGATAATGTCGAGATCTTAATAGGTTACAACACCGATGAAGGTTCACTCTTTACCGATAACATCAATGTGTTAGAGTTAAAAACCGCCATTAAAAATACCTTTGGTAAGAATAAATCTCAGAGTATTGCAGCTTTATATCTAAAAGATAAAGAGCCTACAGATGATGCTTTTAAAGAAGCTAGCACCTACAATGCTGACATCATGTTCAATCTTGGTATGAAGATCTTTGCTGATGCCATGAGCAAAAATCATAAGGTCTACATGTATCACTTTGATTATGCTCCAACTGAATATAAAAAGTCTCATCGAGGTGTAAGCCATTCAAGTGAGATTGCTTATGTCTTTTCAACCCTACCAGAAGGTGCACAAAAGGATATGAAAAATGTCAGTGACAATATGCACCAAAGATTTGTTAACTTTATTAATACAGGCGATCCTAATTTTAATGGAAAGTCTATGACTCCAATCAGATGGCCTTTATATAATGAAAGAGCTCCTAAGGTTTATAAAATAGATAAATTGCCTTATGTTGAGAACTTTAAATTAAAGGATAGATTAGACAAGTTAGAAGAGCTGTTATATTCAGACTATGACAATGATTAGCCTGAGAGTAGGCTTTAAAAGAAGCTTAGCTTCAAATAAATTGTCTTACTAAACTGCCAGTTGTGTTTTCTTGACTGGCAGTGAAGTTTTACAAAGCAGCATTATTTTAAGAGTTTTCTTACACCACCCTGACCATTTACTGCATTCATCAGATTTACTTTCTCGCCCTGTTCACAACCGTCATTATAGGCATCAGCATGAATGCGACGAGTTTTAGTTCTGCGGATCTTAAGATCCTGGTGATTTCCAGCTTTAAATTTCTCAATAGCTTCTTTGGTTTCATCGTCCTGAACAAATTCTGCTACTTTTTCATAAACAGCTTTAAAATATCCAAACATGAAACTCTCAGGGAGTTCTCGTTTTAGTTTATTAAAAACGTAATTAAATTGAGGATCTAAAATGCAGAGCGAATCAACAATTGTTTTAAGATCTATAAATCCATAAGGATTGTTGAAACAAAAATCCTTATTCTTTTCAATGTGATCAAGCATTTCTTTTGCTCGTTTGTTTTGGCTCAAACCTTCTCTAAGATTAGGAGCTCCTAAGATATAGTCTACAATATGGCAATAGATCTTCTCGCTGTAAAGCTTTTTAGCTGCCATCACAGAGCGCGTTAAGATCACAAAGATATATTCACATGACTCTAGGCTGTCTTTAGGTCCAATCATATTAACTTTTCCGACAGTACCATACTGATTTGTGTGGTAGATGAATTCAACACCTAAGACCTTAGTTAGAATGTGACCTATTTGTGAAATGTGCTTGATGTTCTTCATGCCCCTTACAGTTTCAATTATGCGTTCTGAAATAACTGAATCATCAAGTTCACTCATTTCAATGTGATACTGTTGCATGAGCTTTTGAGCCCTAGACAGGGCAATAGCAGCTTCATTTGGATTAGAACTGTCTGAAAGTGCTAATAGTTTTTTTATTCTGGTAATGAGTTCTTCTTTGGTCATATTATTTTTTTGTCTTTGTTTTCTGTTATTTGATCTTGTTTACTGAAACATAACAGTTCTTTCCTGAACTTTTAAGTTTACTTTGCTATTTTAGCTTCTTTGCTAAGATAGAACAGCTTTTACCTGAAAAAGCAATTCCATAAGCGTAGATTGATGATATATCTTCATTCTCAAGATAAGGTTTTGCATAGTTCTTATCTTCAATCTGTGATAAAGCTACTCTAGCTTTTGCTTTCTTACTTTCAGAGAGATTGCAGGTCTTAATCTCAATGATTACAACTTCATCACGTTTGTTTCTAAAGACAATATCTGCATAACCATCTCCAGACTCATAGTTAGAATGGTATTCAGAGAAGAAGTTTACAGAGCAGTTAGAGAACAGACCATTTAAATAACCATGATAGTAGTTCTCATGAGGAGCTTTGGTTGCATTATCTCTAATAGAGATGTAGCTTTGTAACAGGTTATAGATAGTGTCTGATGCAATCTCAGCTTTTCCTTCAAAGAGGTTATTAGCTAAAGCATCTGCAACACTGTTTGGTACAATCTCATTATCAAATCTCTTTTGAATATCATCTTTAAAGCAATTTCTGATTTCTAAATTAGGAATTCTTACAAAGACTTCTTTGTTAGATGAATTATCTTTTGCAAGCTCCTCTTTCTTAGTCTTTTCCCAATCAAGAGTTAAATAACCTGTATGCAGTAGTAATGACCAGAAGTCATTA
>JBNMJE010000065.1:0-12510 GCA_050873645.1 Succinivibrio sp.
CAATCTATGTAACTGATTAGCTCTTTAAAAGAACTGCTATGTATGTAATTTGATTGTCCGTTCATATGACCTCCTTTGATCTGTTGGAAGTCATTGTCGAACTTTTATTTTTTTATCTCAGCAGGGTCTTGGGAAAGTTACAAAAAGAGTGCCATGCATGAATCTATGAGTTCTCCAAAGGCAAACTGGAACAGGATGCCTTCTTGATTCATTTAGTAGTATTTAGATATCTTGCGTTATCTATTACCATTTACCAGGTGTTGAAGGTAATGAATTTCACTTGACCTACGTCTGTTTGATAAGCTTAATTTTAGGTTTTGGAATAACTATAATTGCAACAGAAATATAGATGAGACTTTACGCTAAATTCTTTGCTCCTAAAAAAGCAAGTTAGCGACAAGACAATGTAGAAAAAAGGCTAGAAAATAGTTCTAGCCTTACTAAATTGATTTTATAGCTTAGAAATTCCATTCTCAGCTTTTACAATGTCAGAATTTAATCTCTCATTTAGTTTTTCAAGATTCTCTTTCTCACGGCTTCTGTCATTCTCATGATGATAAAGGTGGAACACTCCTGTGGCATAGCGTCCAGATTTAATTAAAATACCTGCATGAATAAGTCTTATTGCAAGATCAGAATCCTCATAGCCCCAGCCTTTAAAGTCGCTGTCACAACCGTCTACCTTAAAGTAGTCGTCTTTAAACAGAGCAAAGTTGCAACCTCGAGCTTTCTTCCACTTTTGTTTTAAGTTTCTTAAATGCTGAAAGTAAGGGAAAACAATTAAAGGATGCAATCTGTTAATACCATGTTTTAGGTAAACAGATACCCACTTAAAGAAGGAGTAAGCATAGATTGGGTCCTGTTTAGCTAGTACAAATTTGGTGAACTCTTCTTTTAAAAGAATTCTGTTACCGGCTACTAAAAAGTTCTTTTGAGCAAGTCTTCTGTGACAGGCAATAAATGAAGGTCTAGGTACACAGTCACCATCTAAAAAGATAAGGTAGTCGCCTTTAGCTTTTGTAGCAGCCAAATTTCTAATTCTTGCAAGACGGAACCCTTCATCTTTTTGGTAGACATGAGTGATTGGATAACTGCAGTCAATCATCTTTTGCTGAACAACTTTTCTGGTGTCATCCTTTGAGCCATCATCAGCTACGATTACTTCAAATTCTCGGTCAGACTGCATATCAAATGCACTTAAGATTAGTTTTAAGGCATCAGGTCTGTTATATGTAGAGATAATGACTGAAATTAACATCAGATCCTTCCTTTATATTTGTTTAAGCTGTTTAGTTTTAAGTATTTTTCTAGTGTATAGAAGTAATGTGTTAAACAAAACTCAAAACCTAATTTACCATCTAAGAAACCACCGTGAATGATGTACATCTTAAAAAATGCCCAAAGAGGTTTTATTAGAATATCATTTACAAAGTGGCATTTCTTGCCTTTTTCATAATATTTATGAGCAAGCAGGGTGGTATAACGGTTCATCTTCTCAAGATGAGCTTCCCATGATTTATATGGAAAGTGGATCAGTCTGCCTTTTAAAAGTTTCTTATCATATGGTGAGTGCAGTCTTTCATGGACCACACCTTCATAAAAAGAGCCTTCTTTTTTAAAGAGTCTTTCTACCTTGTCAGGTCTCATGACACCGTGTAACACTTTTCTTTCAATAAAGTGATTCTCTCGTGATACCTGATAGGTACAGTCACGGTTACTCTCAACACAGATCTTGATCTCATGAGCTAGCTCATCAGTAATTCTCTCATCAGAGTCGAGCATAAAGATCCACTCATGAGTTGCATTTGAGATTGCAAAATTACGCTGACCACCATAGTCATTGTTTAAATCTCTTTGCAGTACTTTTGCTCCAAAAGATTTAGCAATCTCTGCAGTTTTATCAGTTGAATAACTGTCTACAACAATGATTTCGTCAGCAAAACTGGCACTTTTAAGACAATCAGGAAGATTATCTTCTTCATTATGAGCTAATACGATGATGGTAAGAGGTGTCTTTGGCATGAGATATTGAATTAGTTACAGATTAAAAGAGTAATGAATTAAAAACTTGTATGTTGAACTTAGTTATATATTGAAGTTTGCTTATGTCGAACTTGGTTTACGTTGAACTTTATAGGTAGGCTAAATTAACAATTAAATCTAACTAAAAGTCCACACCTCATTCAAGATGAAGACAAACGATATCTACACGTTAATCTTCAGCTTAATTATGCACGAACAAAAATGGCAGCTTAAAGCTGCCGTTTTTGATTAGTGTGACATTACATATTTAACAAACTTTAACTTAGTAGCGTCATCTGCGCTGTTGTACATCTTAACTAAGTTATTGTAAGTAGCAGCATCTGCCTTACCAGAAGTACCTGTGCTTGATGTAGCCATAGCTGATGAATCAACACCCATAGGCTCTAGGGTTAGACCTTGAACCTGCTGCTCTGATGTTGCACCTGACTCAGAGGTAGCTCTTACAGTAGGAGCACCATACTCAGTCATAGTAAGCCCCTTATCAGCATTTGATACATATGCTGGAGCATATAATCTGCCTAAGCTGTCTAATTCCTGACGATAGTCACGCATTAAAGAGAAACCTTTATCTGAGGTTAAGATAAAGTATGAAGCTTCAGAGCTTGGTAATACACGACCTGTTGTATCTGACAGGGTGATCTTTTGCTGATGAGCATAACGCTTTGCCTGATCTTCATTTGCAGGCTTTGCATACTGGAAGGTTACAACCTGATCTGCTTTTAAGTTCTCAATGTCGATAACTACAGGATCGATTGACTGCACAATACGTGAATCAGAACCATTCTTAAAATTGTCTTTAAAGGTTAAAACTACCTGATGTTTACCTGGAGTTAAGCTTACTGTACGACTAAAACGGCTGTAGCTATCAGGATCACTTTCACCATCAACTAATTCAACGTTGTAGTGAACTGGTACTTTAAAACCAGTATCAGCCATTGCATTTACGCTAAATAACAGACCTGCAGCTAATACAGAAAACTTTAAATTCTTTGATAACATACTTTTTTCCTAAAAAACTAAATCTTATGAAATCTTAGCACCAATAGAGCTTTACATTAACACTTTATTATTACGTCTTAGTTAAATTTTCTTAAGCAATGATGTTTTAACATTCTCGTTTGAACAAATATGCCTAACTAACCTAACTAAGATGTATTGTTTTAAATCACTTTTGCTTTGACCTTACTTTAGCTTATAAAGTTCAATCTTCTTGAAGATAAGCATTAAGACATGTTTTAATTTACTCTATCTATGTCTTAAGCAAAGTCTTTTTTTGCGCAAAACTCTTTTTATAACTTAAGGCAATTCAATCTTAATATGAATACATTGCACCGATTAAAGCTCGGTTCTTATCTAAAGACAGATCATCAATCAAGCTCTTTGTATAGAATCTGTCAGGCTTACTGCCAGCATCAATTGTTCCTTCCATGAAGAGCTTGAATGTAGGGCAGACCTGATAGTAAGCACCTAACTCAACATCAGCGATGATGTTAGCTCCATTAAAGCGTTTTACACCGTAGCCTGCACTAAAGCCTAAACCGTTTTCAAAGGTGTAATTTACAACAGTATCTACACTGTAGAGTTTGTGTGTAAAGTTATCATACTTTGATACTGTAAAATTAGCACCAGCATATAGGCCTTCACCAAAGGTACCGTAGGATATTGATAAACCTTTATCTAATTTCCATGAAGGCTTAAATAAGTTAGCACTAAAGGTATCGTTTTGAGCCTTATAGTGCATCTTATTCACAACAGGAGCAAAAGCTGACACTGACTCCTGATTATTATTGTATTGGAAGTCATAGTAGCTCATGCCGTAGCTTACAGAGATACCTGACTTTAATCTTGTGGCAACAGAGAAAGCAGCTCCATTGTGGATATTAACCTTTGTATCATTGATGTCATCAGATGCTGTTTGGAAGGATAATCTTAAGTCCCAACCCATTGATGAAAGACTGTACATGATAAGTGATGGCATCTGATCACCATAGGCATAGTGATCATTTACTCTAGGATCAAGCTCTGTAAAGATATCAGTAACACCTGCTACAGCGTAGTAAGCGTTATCACCTCGACCTAAGGTTAAAGTACCTAGTTCCTGAGCATCCACACCAACGTACTGTGATCTTGCTTTAATGGTATCGACACCGTTGTTACCAGTAGGCATTAACCATTCTGAATAAGCTAGAGCATACACACCATCGGTAATTTTACTTCTACCGGCAATACCAGCATGAACTGAGGTTAACAGGGTATTATCACTATTCTTTTTCTCTGTAGAACTTTTAATGGTGCGTGCTGCTTTATCTGTCATTGCCATAGCACTTACAGAGCCAAAGACATCTAATGAGGTGCCATCTTTGCTGTACACAGTAGCAGCATGTGAGCTTAATGGACTTAAGCTTAAAACTAAAAGTGGTAGAAGAAATTTTGTATTCATGTACTTATTCATAAAATTAACTTATTTATAAAATTATTTGTCCATAAATTTATTTGTTCATAAACTTAATTTGTCAAATCTAATCTTTATAAAAGCGCCGCTATATAAAAACAGCATTCTTAAAAGCTGATGTAAATGTAGAGCTCTCATTGTCATGCTAATTGTGTACCAAACAATTAACCTAATTACGACTATTTTAGCAAAAAATCAGCTTTTTTAGCTCATTTACATCTTTGACACAATATGTAGCATTCCACAACTTAACATCAATACATTCATTAGTGCCATAGCCCCATAAAACCGCAGCACTGTCGCAATGAGCTGCATTGGCAGCTTTAATGTCATTAAGATGATCTCCTACATATAAAGCATCGTATGCTTCTACTTTTAAAAGCTCTAAAGCTTTTAAGATTGGCTCAGGATGAGGTTTAGAGTGAGTTAATGAGTCACAACCTAAGACTAATGAAAAGTCTTTTGCAAATGGAAACTTTGCTAAAACCTTAGTTGCCATATCATAATATTTATTAGTGATAACTGCTGTTTTGATATGGTGTTGTGATAACTCTTCTATAAGTTCAGGAATTCCCAAAAAAGCTTTAGTACAGTCACAGATATGCTCTTTATAAAAGGAAGCAAACTCATCTCTCATATAAGTTTCAATACCTGATGATTCATGCTTCTCTTTAGGTACACCTAACTTTAGCATCTCACGCATACCTGCTGTAACCTTAGTCCTTAAGATTTTTTCATCTAAGGCTTTATAACCATACTTTACTAAGGTGTGGTTACAGGCATTCATGATATCTAGGGCAGTATCTAACAGTGTCCCATCAAGATCAAATAAAACGGCTTTGTACTTCATAATGTGTTATGTAAAGAATAATGCGTAATGCAAAGAGTTAATTAGTTTTTGCTAAATATCTATGCCGTTACGCTAGATGCAAACAAGCTAATGCCAGTATGTGATTGTCTTTAATTGTGTTGTTACTACATTGCATTTGATTTGCTCTTATTTTTTCTTTTCTTGATTCAACTAATCTTTACTTTGATTTAAAGCTCAAAACTTGTGAAATTTGTTTGAAATTAAAAGACTAATCAGCACAAAAATTTGTTAAAATTGCTCGGTTGAATTATAAATGGAATGTTATTTCAAGGCTTAAAATGACAAACAAAAATACCACCGATTGCAATGCTGTTTTACGTGATAATTGCAATTCATTTCAATGTACAATTCACTCTTGCAAAGATATTCTAAACTACGATAAGCGCATTGACTATTTAAAAAGTTCAATTGCATCTGTAAAAGACTTTCCTAAAGAGGGCATTCTCTTTAGAGATGTAACTACTCTTTTAGAAGATCCTAAGGCTTTTAAAGATTCAATTGATCTTTTATATGAAATTTATAAAGACAGTAAGTTAGACTACATTGTAGCTGCTGATGCTAGAGGCTTTTTGTTTGGCTCTGCTCTAGCTTATCTATTAGGTGTAGGTTTAGTGCTTGTAAGAAAGAAGGGCAAACTTCCTCGTGAGTGCTATTCAGAGGAATACTCATTAGAATACGGTACTAGTACCCTTGAAATTACTAAAGATTCATTAAAGAAGGGAGACAGAGTTTTACTTCTAGATGATCTTTTAGCAACTGGCGGTACAGCTGGTGCCATGATAAAATTAGCTAGAAGAAGTGGAGCAGAGGTTGTTTCATTTGCCTTTATTATCGAACTTTTCGATTTAGGTGGTGCTAAGCTCTTAAAAGACACCTATGGCATTGATGTACAATCTTTAGTTAAATTCCCTGGACATTAAGAAATAATATATGGCAATAGAATTACAAGGTCAGTATCAGGCTTTAGCTAGAAAATACAGACCTCAAACTTTTGAAGATGTAGTAGGACAGGAGCATGTTATCAATGCTCTGATGAATTCCATTGAACAGCAAAGAATTCATCATGCTTATCTTCTGACCGGTACCCGTGGTATCGGTAAGACTACCATTGCCAGAATTATTGCCAAATGCCTTGAATGTGAAACTGGTATTACCGCTCATCCTCATGTTAACGGTGAGCCTGTATGTGATACCTGTAAAGCCATTGCTGAGGGGAATTTCCCTGATGTAATTGAAATCGATGGTGCTTCACAGACTAAAGTTGATGATACCAGACAGCTTTTAGAGTCTACTCAATATCCTCCTTTAAAAGGCAGATTTAAAGTCTATATCATCGATGAGGTTCATATGTTATCTCAGAGCAGTTTTAATGCTCTGTTAAAGACACTTGAAGAGCCTCCAGCTTACGTTAAGTTTATTTTAGCAACTACCGATCCTCAAAAGATTCCTGTAACAGTTCTTTCAAGATGTTTACAGTTCCAGCTAAAAGCTCTTACTGTAAATCAGATCAGTTCTCAGATAGCTAAAATTGCTACAAAAGAGAATATCTCTTTTGAAAATGAAGCTGTAAATCTGTTAGCACGTGCTGCTCGTGGCAGTATGCGTGATGCTTTATCCCTATGCGATCAGGCTGTAGCTTTAGGTAATGGTTCTATTACCAAAGATAATGTACAAGCTATGTTAGGCACAGCAGGTGATGGCTTTGTATGTTCTGTTTTAGATTTATTAAAAAATCCTTCAGTACCTGTAAATGCACAAGCCTCAGCTCAAGTACCTACACCTGTAGCAACACAGTCTCAAAAGACTTTATCAGATGTTTTAAACGAAATTAGAACCATAAGTCCTAATTACAGAACACTGCTAAATGATCTAGTTCTATGCTTCCATGATTTAGCTTTGTTCCAAATGATTGGATATCCACAGAACATCAATATCTTTTCAATTCCACAAAGCACTCTTACGACATATGCTCCTTTGTTTAGCTCTGAAGCTTTGCAACTTTATTATCAGATAGCTCTACAAGGTATTGAGGAGTACAAAGTATCATCAGATGGTTCTACTGCTTTTGAAATGACCATCTTAAGAATGCTGGCCTTTACACCCGAAAAAAAAAAGATTGGATAGGTGAAGATAATTCTGTCGAGGTCATCTATCTTAATCCTGTAGTTAATTCGGCAGTATTAAGCCCTCTTGCAAGTAATTCTCTTGATTTAAGTCATGCTCCTGAGAGTAATACTTCATTAGCATCTGTTCTAAAAAATGAAGCTCAAAGTTATGTAGCAGATCCTGCAACTCAAGGTACTGTATTAACAGATCATAATGTAACGGCTTTAGAGAATACTGCTTTGCAAAACGGTTCAGCTGTAAATCAGGATCTTGTAAGGCAGGATCTTGTAAATAAGGTTGCATCAGAGAATATTACTTTAAAACCTGAGATTACCAATGCACTTGTTGCTGAAGCTCAGGCGATTACTCATAGCAGTGCTTTAAATCCTGTAAATAATGAGTCTTCATTTGTTTCTGAGACTGCAACAGAAGATATAGCAGCAGCTCAGGTTCAAAACGAGTCTGGTACGGTAGATATTTTAAGCGCCACAACCACTAATATTCTTGCAACAGAGGGTGGAATTTCAGCGACTCCTGTTACAGAAACATCAGGTTCTGCATCTGTAAGACCTGTTGCTGCACCTAAGTCAGGTTCATACGCTGCTGATACATTGCCTCAGGTTAATTCTCAAATAAACGAAGTATCAGTTGTAGCAGATAACACTGTTGTAACCTCAGCTAATGCCGATAACGGTGCTGTTAACTTAACAGCTAACAACTCTTTTGATAACTCTAAGATTACTGCAAATACTTCTGAATCAAATGATGTACCTCAGAATACAACTTCAGAAGATACAAATGCTGTAGTAGCAACTGTTGCTCCGTCAGAGGTGACAGTAAATGAGGTAAATGAATTTCCAGTACCTGATATCAATCCACAAAGTCAGGTATTTACTGTTAATTCAGCTAATCAAGCTCCTGCTTTTGGTTCAACTTACAACTCAAAGACTGATGATCTTAATGTGCTAATTCAAGGTTTGGAGACCTTAAATAATCAAGTTGTAACCAATAACAATCCTCATTTAGGCGAGTACAAGAAAGTATTAACTAACATCATTACACCTAAGACTACTGAGAGTACAATCGTTCCTGAAAATGAAGAGTTACATGTAAACTCAACACTAACTCAATTGTCAGATGTAAGACAAAATCATGAGCTTCATGAGAAGTTCAAACTCATTAGTGATGTAAGCCAATATATCAATCATATCTATGCTGTACTAAAAGGTTATCAAACAGAAGCAGAGTCCTTAAAAGAGGGTAAGTCAAAGTCATCTCATATTGAAGGTATGTCTTCAATTATCTCTGATATGACTTATGGTAAGAACGATGTACACGCAGCTAATGATGAAAATCCATCTGCTGACGCAATTTCTACAGACGCAATCAGTAAGTTACCTTCATTTAATGAAAATGGAGAAATTGTAACTGCAACTAATCCTTCAGATCCTAATGGACCTAAAGTTGAGACACAAGCATCAGAGTCTTTAAAATTACCAAATGCAGATACTCTTCAAGATAATCACGTTCAAGATAATGGTGTACAAGGCAATACTGTTGTAGCTTCTGTAAATGCAGCTACTGCTGTATCTGAACCTAACAGCGTAGAGAATATCTCCACAGCTTCTAATATTACTATTCCTGATACAACTGTAACTGATAATAAAGCACTAGAAAATCCTGACAATTTAGCTTTAAACACAGCTAAAGCTAATAACAGTTCTGTAGTAAATCACGACAACAGTGTTTTAGTAGATGACTTTACTAAAGCAGTACAGGAAATTGCAAGTGTTAATACAAATGAGCCAAAGGATGATGTAAAGGCATTATCTCCTGATGAAATTTTAACTCCTCAGGTAGCTGAACTTACACCTGATGAGCTTTTAAGAAAGGCTCAGGAAGAAGCTCTTGCTCAATTACAGAGTAATCAGACACTAAATCAAAAGTTAAAGGAAGAGGCTGCAACCTTAAATCAGAATGTTGATGTATCAAGTCTTACCTTGGACAATAACAAAGTTTTTTTAGAGGATGATAAAGCCAATTTAAACTCAGAGATACCTGATGCAGTTAACACTGATACTGTAAATTCGGTATCTTTTGACAAAAATGCAGCTTCAGTTGATGCAAGCAATAATAATGTTGCATCCAAAACTACTACAACAGAAGTTTCTGCTACTGTTCCTCCAAAGGTTGCTGTTGGGCCTAATCAGGTAGTAACCGCACCTTTAGATACTACAAATAGTGCAATAGAAACTAGTCAGAATGCTAATGTAGAAAATGTTGGAAATGAAGAGAATGTAAAGAAAGTTGAGAATGTAGAGAATATTGAAAAGGGAAATGAAAGCTCTAATACACCATTAGCTACTCTTACATCTAATACCAATGTATCAAATACAACTAATTCTACTGGTGATTTTTTAACCGATGATTTATTAAAAGATGATATTTCAACAGATACCAAAGTTTCTTCTGTTCAAGAATTTATCCCATTATCAAAGGCTGTTGCATTAGAACTGCAAAAGGGCAGTTATACAGATGCAGTACCTGTAATTAAAGCTCATACCTATTCAAAGTCATTAGAGTTAGCTATAAATGAGACTTTAAATGGACAATTAGGTAATAATCATAATGTAACTGATAATGGCAATGCTGTTGCTAATACCCATGCAACTAATAACATCGCATCTAATGGCAATTTAAGTCAGCAAGTTGTAACTGAAAAGACTCAATCAGCTCCTGTAACTTCAGTAAGTCAAGTTCAATCTCAAGTAACTCAAGCTCAGGCATCAAAAGTACAAGGTCAAGCATCTGCTGCTTCTGAGGTAACACCATCATCAGAGGTGCCTCCAGATTTTTATGATGAAGTTCCTGTTGATGCTTATGAATTTGATGCTGATCCTGTAGGTAATGCTATTGTCGATGAGAGCTACGATGATGACGAGTATTCACAGGGAGCTAGAGTTACTGGAAGTGATCTCAAATTCGATAACATCGCAACAGACGAGAACAGCTCTAATACTGATGGTAATCCAAAGAAATTCCGTGAATCTACCTTAAAGCTTATTGAAGAAGATCAGCAATTTGAGAATAAGCGTTTAGGTAGACAGCTTGAATCTAGTGATTTCTACGACAGAGTATATAAGAACGATCTTTGGTATCAGGATATTGTAAAAGCTGGCTACAATGATGGACCTGTATATTCTGCTTTGTGCTATACCAACAGACTTATCAGTCCAGACAATCCTTATTCATGGGTATTACAGATCTCAGCTGATTTCCAGTTACTGTTCATCTCTCCAGAGTTTCATCATAACTTAAGAACTAAGTTCTCAATTGAACAGGGGCATCCTGTAGAGCTTAAAATTGAAAAAGTGCAGGGTATTCCATCTGGATGTCCTGAAGATCTTGCACGCAAATTCTATATAAAAGAAATTGAAGATACTCGCAATAATATGGCTAAAGATAAGAATATAAGCTTACTGTTAGAGAATTTAGGTGAGGATATTAGAACCTTGAACCTGAGTTTATACAAGCAGGAAGATGATAAGGCTGTAGTTAAGAAGTAGCTTAGATTTTAAAGAAGTTTGTCACTAGCTCCTTTCAAAATAAATCCCGTCATTGCAAGCAATCACGGGATCTTTTAAATCTTAATGTAGCTTAATCCCAACCGTTGCCACTGTCAGAATCGTCGTCATTCTTACCAGAATTTAACTTCATAGAATTCCAAATTCTGTTAGTGATCTTAGTCATCTTTGATGAGGTTGGTTTTACAAAGTACATGGTCTTCATCTTATCCTCAGGGATATTAAATGAAGGATTGTCCTTTAATGCTTGGTCAAGATTTTCAATTGCACCATTTACTGGTAACAGGTAACGGATCTCGTTGGCTACATTAGTAGCTACCTTTGGATCCTGCAGATAATCAAACCACTTTAGAGCATTGTCATAGTGATCTGCATTAGCAGCAATTGTCCAGCAGTCAAACCAGAAAATTGAACCTTCTTTTGGAATAGTGTACTCAATGTTAATCTTTTCAGCTTTTGCTCTTTGAGCAGCCTGCAGTACATCTCCTGAGTAACCTACAGCAACACAAACTTCACCTGAAGCTAAATCGTTGATGTAGCGTGAAGAGTGGAAATAAGATACATTTGAAGCAAATTTAGTTAAAATTTCTAAAGCTTCATTGTAATCAGATGCTTTCTCAGAACTTGGATCTTTACCTAAGTAGTGCATTACAACAGAGGTGATCTCAATAGGTGAGTCTAGTACTGCAATGCCACACTGCTTTAGCTTTTTAGCATTTTCTGGTTTAAAGAGAATGTCCCAAGAGTCAAATTTAAAGTCCTTGCCAAAGATTTCTTCAATCTTATCCTTGTTGTAACCAATACCTACAGAGATCTCTGTATAAGGGTAAGCATAGCTGTTATCAGGATCGATAGACTCTAGTGCTTTCGTTCTTACTGGATCTAAGTTCTTCCAATTAGGAATTTTAGATTTGTCGATCTTTTGCAGAGCACCAGCTTTAGCAAGTCTTGGAACATAGTAACTTGTCATCATTACAGCATCAAAGCCTGATTTTCCTGATAATAGACGTGCCTCAACGAGCTCATTACTGTCAAAAACAGCATAGTTAGCTTTAAGACCAGATGCCTTTTCAAAATCAGCTACAGTATTTTCGCCGATATAATCGCTCCAGTTCCAGATATTAATATCTGATTTAGCTTGAGCAATTGTTGCAAAGCTAGCGATGCCAAATGCAACAATAGTTTTTGACAGATTCTTCATAAGCGATTCCTAAAGATTGAAGAACAAAGTAATTCAAAAAGTAATTCTTTTTTGTGAATTATAAATATTTCGTCATGAGATACAACAAAAAATTTGACTATTTAGAAAATTACTTGTAACTATTCAGAACCCTACCGACCAAAGATAATGTCAGGGGTACCGTCAAAAGCAGCTTTTAATGCTTTAACTGCATTTATGCCATTCTTTTTGGCGGTGCCAATGTAGGACATAATCTTCAGGTAATTTTCTGCTC
>JBNMJE010000066.1:0-11672 GCA_050873645.1 Succinivibrio sp.
AAAGGAGCTCAGACCTACCTAACGATCACATCCTACCTCAGCACAGCTAGGAAACAAGGTATAGATGCTTTTGAAGCTCTAACCTCTGCTTTTAATGGTAAGGCTGAGATCGTTTTAGGGTAGGTTCTGAGTAGTTACGAACTTTTAAGATCATGTTAAATGAACTTAAAGGGTAAAATATATTATTCAGAGGCTTCGTTTTTACCCACAACTATGCTCGAAGCCTCTTAAATTTTAATTGTTTATATGTCTGCACTATACGTCAGCCCCCCTTTTCTGCACCTATGTCTACATTCTCAGACTACATTCTTAAAGTAGATGGTCTGATACCTAAAACTAAGCATACTGCTGTAAAGACGATACCGCCTGCTACAACTAATAAAGCTAGGTAGAAAGTTGCTTCAAGTGTAGACATTGCAATCCAGCTTTCAAATTCAGGTCTAATCATAAAGATCACTAATGCCATGATGAAACCTGCAAATAGTACCTTTAAGATAAATACAAGAGTCTGTTTTGAGATGGTATAGATATTTCTCTTTTTCAAAAAATAGATTAAAAGAGAGATGTTAACGTAGGCTGCCAGTGCTGTAGATAGAGCTAAACCTACATAGCCTAAAGGCCAGATTAAGATTAAGTTAAAGATGATGTTAGAGCAGATAGCTGTAATTGAGCAGCGTACAGGAGTCTTGGTGTCCTGAATTGCAGCAAAACCTTGCACAATCACTCTTACTAACATAATGGCACATAGACCTGATACAGAGGCTAACAAAGAAGCTGATGAGAGTAAAACATGTTCAGCTGTAAAAGCGCCTCTCATAAAGATCACTCTTAAGATAGGTTCTCTTAGAGCGATAATGCCACACATAGAGGCAATACCTAAGAGCAGAACCAAGCGTACTCCCCAATCAAGAGTCTTTACGTATTTTGCATGATCCTGTTTGATATCAATTTTAGATAGGGCAGGTAAAATTACTGTAGAAATTGCCACAGCAAAGATACCGATTGGAAACTCCAGTAATCTGTCTGAGTAATAAAGATAAGAGATAGCACCAGTAGCTAAGAAAGAAGCTAATGCTGTATTTACAATTAAGTTAATCTGGCTTGCTGAAATTCCCACAATAGCAGGTAACATCAGTTTTCTAATTTTGGTAACACCTTCATGATGCCAGCCCCACTTAGGAACAATAAAGATCTTGAGCTTTAATACAAAGGGGATCTGCAGGGCTAACTGTAAAACACCGCCTACAACCATTGCCACAGCTAATACCACATTAGGATCTGAAAAATGTGGAGCCACAAAATAGGCAAAGGTAATCAGCACAATGTTTAACACACATGGTGTAATTGCAGGAATTAAGAATTTTCCATAGACATTTAAAACAGCACTGGTAAGAGCTGTTAAGGTTATGAAAAACAGGTAAGGGAAAGTTATTTTTAGAAGGAAGCTTGCCTGTGTAAATTTGATAGCTTCATCTGTACCATGTAAATAAGACTCAAACCAGCCCCAACCGAATATAGCTGTGAACACAGGGGAGAGTAGCATACCTACTAAGGACACCATAAGCACGATAAAGCCTAAGGTACCAGCAGTCCTATTTAAAAGATCTTTTAGGGCTTCTTTGTCCTGTGTTTCTTTGGTTTTACTCATTACAGGAACAAAGGCCTGTGAGAAAGCACCTTCTGCGAACAATCTTCTAAAGAAGTTTGGAATCCTGTTTGCAAAGAAATATACGTCAGCTGAAAGAGATGCGCCTAATAAAGAAGCAATCGCAATATCTCTTAGCATTCCTAAGATACGAGAAAGAAAGGTAGCAAAGGCAGTAATCGCTCCAGACTTAAGTAGTCCTGATTTTTTCTTGCTTTCCACTTTTAGATCCTTAAATAGATTTTATAAGAGCCAGCCTTTGTAAGAGGCTGTTGAAAACTGTTGTAAACATTGTTCCTTTTAAATGAAAGCTATTCAAAAGAAGAGCTCAAAACAATGTTAATAAATTCCGGTCACATCATATCAGAAATGAAAAATGATGATGAAGATAAATGAGAAAAGATACAAGGAAGATGTAAAGGAAATGAGTTGAGCAAGAGTAAAGGTAAGTTGCAAGTAAAGAATAGAGATAGCTAACTTGAGAAAAATTAAAGCTACAAAATTGCTAATCCCATAATCCAAAGTGTCAAAATTTTCATAAATAGATGTAAAAATGGTAATTTCATAAATGAAAGTATAAGTATATTTTATTGTACATAAATCTTTATAACCACAACCTGTGGAAAACATTGTGGAAATAGGTTGAAAGTGTGGAAAACTTCGATTTGAATGGGGATTTGAACTTGTGGAAAAGAAAATTAAAAAAGGCTTGCAAATTATAAAATATTTAATATTCAATAAGTTAAATAAAATACCTGAATTTGTGCAATATAAAATTAACCACTGTGAGAAATTTATCTGAAAAGTGCATAAAACAAGGATGTTGATAAATCAGAAAATTAGTTAAACATAAAGATAATTATTAAAAATGTCTTTAAATACAAAGTGATAACTGTAAAAAGTGAATAATACATTATCTTTAAAGAATATAATTACAGTTTTGTAAATAAGCAGGTGCTGTTAATTAGTTTATAACAGTTGTGGAAAAGTTAGGGGATAAAAATTTTTTACCTGCTTAAAATTGTGAAATGTTAGCCTATTGTCAATAGAATTTATAAAAATAATATATTTTACTTTCAATAAGTTAAATTATTTATTCACAAGTAAAACAAGTAATATTTCTTAATAACAATTAACAGGCAGTTTTCCACAATTAGTGGAAAAGTAATTGACAAATTTGGTTGACATTTTTACATCCCTTGTAAAAATGCGAGGTTGAGAAGTGTTAAGAAAAGTCTGTTCTAGTTGCTTTTAACAGATCATAAAAATAGATGTGTTGACACCTACAAACTGTTTAAAGGTTAATATCTATTTAAGATTAAAAGCACAAATGAAAATTATTTAATTAAAATAATTTAAAAACAATAAGATAAATTGTAAATAGGCTGTTTTGCTTTTGTTAATGATCTGTTAAATACATTTTTATAGATTTATGACATCTTAGTTCTTTTTATTTTTTCTAAATGTGAAAATTATCTTTTTCCTCCATTTGCTGTGGATAGTTGTGGAAAACTCTGTGGAATGTCGTGGAAACTGTGGAAAAATCACATTACGTTCTCTGTGGAAAACTTAAGTTCTTGTTGATAAGTTGATTCTAATATCTTGTGTATTGATTTTGAAAACGGCATAAGAATCACATATTGCTTTGTTTTATACAATTTTAGTTTTCGTCTTTTTGACCATAAGTGATTTTCTGTTTTTTACTCTTCTATTGTGCTTATCTTGCAGTCTGTTTTAGGAGGATTGTCTATTTGAGATTATTCTAATTTATCTGAATTCTGCTCTTTTTGTGTTCATTGTTACTGTCTAATGCAAGTTTGCTTATTCTCTTGTACAATGGCTTTATTATTTAGCTTGTACAAATGTACTTGTCATTAAAGGATTGGCACATGCTTTCTCAAAACCTTAGCGAAACACTTTTTAAACCTAAGTTTGATTACCCTGAAACTTCAATGATTTCAAATTCAGGTGTAGATCTGCCAGTTCTTTCAAGACATGATCCTCTTTTAGGTTTCCACAAGAACTTTTACCGTCCTATCTTTAAGTTCTCCTGGGTATTGTCTGGTGGAAATGCTTTAGATATTGATGAAGCAATTGCAAACATCAGTGTTTCTAAAAATCAGAGAAATCGTGAAAAGTGCTTTGATACTGTAAAAGATTATGGTTCAGGCAATTGGATATATGAATTCAATTCAATTGCGCAAAGACGTGTTACTGCAGCTCATGCCTGTGAAGAAAAGCAGGATTTTGAAGGAGCAGGGCACAACTACAGAATGGCTGCACGCTATTACGCCATTGCCTCATATCCAAATTTAAAATCAGATGTATTAGCTTTAGAGTCTGATACCCTGTGCAGACAGACTTATAAGAAAGTCTTTGCTGTAAGCTCATCTGTGGGCGTTTTAATTGAAGATACCTTTACTGTCAGTGGAAAAAAGGTAACAGGTTATCTTCATTTACCAGATACTAAGCAGGTTTATCCTTGTGTAATCTGTGCTTGTACCTATGAGCAGAGCTTTTCATCTTTCTATAGAGTTTTTGAAAATCACTTTAAGAATGCAGGTATTGCCATGTATGTTGTGGAAATGCCTGGTATCGGTGCCTGTGAAAAACTTAATTTAAATGATCATTTCTCAGCTGTAATCGAAGGCGCAATTGAGCATTTACAGACAGTAAAATCTGTTGATTCAACTAATATCGGTCTTTTCGGTTCTGGTATTGCAGGTACTGCTTGTATTAGAGCTGCTAT
This sequence comes from Succinivibrio sp., assembly GCA_050873645.1. Lineage (GTDB taxonomy): Bacteria > Pseudomonadota > Gammaproteobacteria > Enterobacterales > Succinivibrionaceae > Succinivibrio. The sequence goes on from JBNMJE010000066.1 coordinate 4,395, forward strand.
ATTGCATCAGCAAAGTGTGAAAGCTTTGGGCCTACCTGCACCATACGTTCACTCTTTTTACACCGATCCTAAGATCTTAAATTCACTGCCGTTGTGCTTAAGATCATCATTCTGCAACAGGTTAGATCTTGATGCTGCCAACTGGGATCTAGTAATTCCTCGTTTTAAAGCCTTCTCTTTAAAAACACAGGGCTTGTTATCAACCTCAGGAAGATGCTCAGTCCCCACACTTATCTGCGCAACCGAAAGATCAGTAGTTACAAAAGATGACATCAGAATGCTTGAGAATAACTTCAAAGATGTATCCACTCTGTGGATGAAGAATGAAGGTTATGCATTGTTCATCAAGACTATGACCAAGAGCATCTGTTCATTTTTTGCAGAGAAATTTAATTCATAAGTTCACTTAGCCAAATGATTAAACTTCTGTAGTTATATCTGGTTAAAAACTTAATTACCAACATGCAAAGCATGTATAAGTATCATGAAATCATTAAAAAATCAGACAATCGTAATCAAATTAGGAACTAGTACTTTAACTCACGGCTCTAAAAAATTAGACAGAGCACATATGCTTGAGATCGTAAGAGTTGTTCACAAGCTTGTAGAACAGCATGCTAAGGTGATCTTAGTGTCATCAGGTGCCATGGCAGCAGGAAGAGAATTACTAGGCTATCCAGACTTACCTAAAGATGTTCGCTACAAGCAGATGCTAGCTTCTATAGGTCAGGTAAAGTTAATTGAAGAGTGGGCTCAACTCTTTTCAATTTACTCTTTAAATGTAGGTCAGATTTTAATTACCAGAGCCGATCTTGAGAGCCGTGAGCGTTATTTAAACGCAAGAGACACTCTCTTTGCTCAGTTAGAACTTGGTATCATTCCTATTATTAACGAAAACGATGCTGTAAGTATTTCTGAAATTAAAGTTGGCGATAATGACAACTTAGCAGCACTATCTGCTGTTTTAGTTGAAGCTGATAAAGTGATCCTGCTTACAGATCAGGACGGTTTATATACAGCTGATCCTCGCAAAAACAAAGATGCCAAGCTTATAAGAAACGTTGATACCATTGATGAGCATATCATTGAGATAGCAGGTGGCAGTGGTACAACCCTAGGTACAGGTGGTATGGCCACCAAGATTAAGGCAGCGCAAGTTGCAACACAGGCTGGTGTTGAGATGATCATTGCTTCAGGTGAGAATCCATCAATTATCTTAGAGCTTGTCCATGGTCAGGGTAATGCTACTTTCTTTAAGCCATCTAAAAAGCCAGTATTAGCAAGAAAATCATGGATTAGTTCAGCCACTCGCGCTCTAGGCTCTATTACCATTGATGATGGTGCGGTTAACGCTCTGTTAAACAAGGGCTCAAGTCTGTTACCTAAGGGCATCGTAAATGTCGAAGATGAGTTCTTACGTGGTGCTACCGTCTATGTTAAAGATCAAAATGGTAATGTGATTGCTAGAGGTATTACCAGATACTCTTCAGATGAGCTTAACTTAATTAAAAAGAAGAGCTCAGCCTCTATTGAAAAGATCTTAGGCTTTACTCATGGTGATGAAGCTATCCACCGTGATGACTTGGTGGTTATAGAGAAATAAGAGCGGTTAATTTACCTAAAAGGTAAAAACAAAAAGCTAAAGTAAGCTATAAAACAAACGATTTATAGGAAAACATCATGTTAGATATTAAAGAAATTGCTAAAAAAGCAAGAAATGCTGGTTACGATTATTCAATCTTAGATACTAAAAGTAAGAATGATGCTTTGTATGCGATTGCAGATGAACTTGAGAATAACCGCGAAGCTATCTTTTCTGTAAATGCTACTGATGTTGAAAACGCCAGAAAGAACGGTCTTAACGAAGCTTTAGTGGATAGATTAACCATCACAGACAGCAGATTCCGTGAAATGGTTGAAGGTGTCAGAAAAGTAGCTGTACTCGACGATCCTGTAGGCAGAATTTATGATGGTAGAACTCTTCCTAATGGGCTTACCTTAGTTAAAAAATCTGTTCCATTTGGTGTGGTAGGTGTGATTTATGAGTCACGTCCTAATGTAACCGTGGATATTGCAGCTTTATGTCTAAAATCAGGTAACGCATGCTTCTTAAGAGGTGGATCTGAAGCTTTTAACACTAACTGTATGCTTCATTCTCTGATTGTAAAAGCATTAAAAGAGAAAGGTCTAAATCCTGATGGTGTAAGTTTCTTAGAAAGCACCGACAGAGAGATGGTAAAGCAGATGTTAGCTTTAAATGAGTACATTGATGTGCTCATACCTCGTGGCGGTGAAAAGCTACAGAGAATGTGTCAGCGTGAATCATCAATTCCTGTTATCATCGGTGGTTTTGGTATTTCTCATATCTTTGTGGATAAAACAGCTGATCTTGAGAAGAGTGTTGATATTGTTATCAATGCAAAGACTCAAAAGCCATCAGCATGTAACAGCTTGGATACCTTACTTTTACACAAAGATATTGCAAATGACTTTATAAAACTTCTTTTACCAAAGCTTGCTCAAAAGAAGGTTGCTATCGTAGCACACGGTGATGCTGTATCTATGTGTAAGGATTATAACAACGTAGAAACTGGTTCAGAGAGTGACTTTGATACAGAATTCTTATCATTAAAGATGAACATCTCTATTGTAGATGATGTTTACGAAGCTATAGCTCACTTAAGACGTCATAAAGCATCACATTCAGATGCAATCTTAACTGACAGTAGAGAAAACTCTAAGCTATTCACTCAGGCTGCAGGTTCTGCTTGTGTCTATGTAAATGCTTCTACAAGATTCTCAGATGGCGGTCAGTTCGGTCTTGGAGCAGAAGTTGCAATCTCAACACAAAAACTTCATGCAAGAGGACCTATGGCTCTTGAAGCTTTAACTACCTATCAGTATGTTTGTGAAGGCGATTACCTCTGTCGTTCTTAATTTCATGAGTCTAGCTAGTTTTTAACATTCATTTCTCTAAAAGTGCGCTGAGCTATTGTGGGCGCACTTTTGCCTTCTTGAGTCTTCATCAGTCTTTTTTATATAACAATATTCACTAAACCTTATTTTGCTGTTTGAAACTATATGCTCTCTACTTTGAAACAGAATTTTTTTTGCCTGACAAATAAAATAAAAGTGTTTGTAAATCAAAACGATACATAAATTTAATTGAAAAGAATTTCATTTTTTGAGGATAGTTTTTTATTCAAAACTACATTTTTTGGAGGATTGATTTACCGAAACTCTACATTTTTTGAGGGTGAATTTACTAAAACTCAGCACTTTTTAAGACATAAAATAGTCAAATATTCAGATTTTTTTTAGGTCAGATTTATTTTAGGTGTTTGTTAGAGTTTTGACGAAATTCTGTCTTATATAAAAAAAGATCTGCAACTTTAAGGCTACAGATCTTCTTGTCTAATCTAGTATTTTACTAATCTTTTACTAAAAGGCTATTTCTGACTTTGTAAGCTTTTCTTGTACAACCTTAAAGTTATCGCCATCTTTTACAAATGACAATCTGTTAGTAAAGCCTTCTGGTAAGTCCTCTTCATGATGAGAAACAAACAGAATGCTGGTGTTACCGTTTTGCATTACATAGCTAATAAATGACTTTACTAAAGCTCTTGCGTAACCATCTAGACCCTGTAAAGGCTCATCAAGAATTAGTAGTGGTGGATTCTTAACGAGAGCTCTTACAATCAATAACAGTCTTTGCTGACCAAATGATAATGACTTAAAAGAGTCATGCTCTCGGTCCTGAAGACCAGCTAGACGCAACCACTTTCTTGCAATAGCAACTTCTTCGTCTGAAGGCTGCTTGTAAAGACCAATTGAGTCATAGAAGCCAGATAGAACTACGTGTAGAGCAGGACCATTTACTCTGTAATCAAGATGTAGAGCACCTGATACTACGCCATAGTACTTTTTAATATCCCAAATAGACTCACCGGTACCACGACGATAACCAAATACGGTAACATCATTTGCATATACTAGAGGGTTATCACCAGTGATCATAGACAGAAGGGTAGACTTACCGGCACCGTTAGGTCCCATGATATGCCACTGTTCACCTTTCTTTACTTCAAAATCAAGATGATCTAAAACCACACGCTGATATTCAACTGTAACTTTCTTTAAAGAAACAATGGTGTCGCCTTTAATAGGTGGCAGTGCAAACTTAACTGGTGGCTTTGGCAGAGTTACATCAGGAATTGAAGCATAACCTAAAAGTGACTTTGCATCATCGTCAGCTTCAATTTCTTCACGTGAAGCTAGCTTTGAAATAGCACAGTTCTGAATGATACCCATTGAGGTTAAAGACTCTGGAATTTCAGTAGGTCTGTTAACAATCAATACTGTAGGTGTCTGATATTTAGTGTGGATCTCGTTAATCAGTTTCAATAACTCAGCACGAGTTTCAACATCTAGAGCATCAAAAGGTGTATCAAAAATGATAAGGTTTGGTTTTGATGCTAGAGCATGAGCTAAAAGTACCTTTCTGCCTTCTCCGCCTGATAGCTGTCTAATAGGCTTTTCCATCAGTTTCTCAAGATTTAATCCCTTGATTAAATCAGGAAGTAAAGCAGGATCATCATCTTTTAAGATTAAAGCTGGAGTGATACCAATTTCTTCTTCTGGAGTGGTACAGTCTGAATTTCTCATCTCATAGTCAGCTTCGAATAATTCCATCTGTTTTTCAAATGAAACTAATACTGGATGATAGTTAGTAGGTGCCACACCAGACTTTAAAGGTACCTCTCCATTTAAGGCTTTAGCAATAGAAGTCTTACCGCTACCATTACCGCCGATTAGCACAATAAGATCATTAGGGGTAATTGTAAGTGATCCTAAATTAACGGTTCTTTCTTCATCTAGAGCAAAAACTGCTTCTGTAAAGGTAATAGTACGCTGTGTCATATAAGCCTTTTAATAACCTTGTATTTCTTAATCTTACTTTACGTGTTTATTGATTTAACAAAATGTGATGAGTGTCATTATAGGACCGTAATTTTAAAAGTGCAACATAAAAAGTAATACGTTGCATTTTATGCAATATAAGAACGATTGCACTTTTTTCTCATTTTGACCGTTACTATGCATAAAAAGAGAATGCTTGTGTTATATATCGCATTCTTGAATGCTCTCTGACAAAGCATAGAGGATCACTTTTATGATAAAAATTAAGCTATGTCGCATTATTTAGAAAAAACGAGGGCATTTATTTATTTTTCGTTTTAAAATCAAACTATAAAACGTTGAAAGTTCTTATTTAAGAAAAGTTATTTTTTAAGAAGGAGGTTACTATGACAACCCCTAATAAATTTGCAGTTTTATTAAAACCAACTGAAGAACAACCTGCTTTAGATCGTGCAGCTCAGTACGCAAGAGTTGATCCTTCAATCTCTGTTGTAGCTGTTAGAGTAGTAAACGACTACAAAGAAGAGAATGTAGAGCAGATCACTCTAAAAGAAAAAGCTAACTTTGAAATGTTAAAGCGTAAGTATGCAAGCATTCAGAACTTTGACTTCAAAGTAGTATTTGATAAGAACGTAGCTGAAGGCTTTAATGCTGAGTGCAAGAACGACAACTATTCTTTAGCTGTAATTTCAGCTAACAAGAGACATGCTTTAAAAGATCTGTTTATCAGCAATGTTGACAGCCAGATCATGCGTAAGTGTGCAATTCCTCTGTTAGTTGTTCGTGATGCATCATCAACAGCAACATTAGGTCAGTCTGTAATTTTGGCAATTGATTTTACTGATGCAGCTCAGGTTGGTAAGTTAGATGACTACTTATTTGAAGCTGCTTCAAACTTTGCTAAGAGCTTTGATGGTACTGTTCATATCGCCAACTGTGTAACTCCTGACAATCCAGGTCTAATGGGCGGTAACTTAAGCCAGTCAAAGATCGTATCCTCAGGTGGTTTAGAGAACAGAGTTGGTGTTCACTTCAAGCTAGCTGAAGAGTTTGCTTTAAAACACAATGTTCCATTAGAGAATGTTCATGTTGTTGAAGGTCGAATCGATGAAGAGATCCCAAGACTGTGTGAGAAGTTAAATGCACGTATGGTTTGCATGGGCACTACTCCACGTAGCACCTTCTTAGGCTCAATGAATTCATCAGCAGGTGAATTAGTTTTAGAGCAGATTCAAGGTGATATCTTTATTGTTAACTCAGAGAAGTTAGACAAGTAAGATAAGACAGATACTTTTATCTATGCACAACGCTACAAGATCGCAATTTTAAGCTGTGCTTTTGTGGCGTTTGTTATACCTTGTCTTAAAACGTCCTATACAACATTTCTTTTAATAACCATCGAATCTCTAACCATCCATACCTCATCTCTTTTATAGCCTTAGGTCATATCTCTTTATCATCAAAAGTTAGGTATAAGTATTCTCTATAAGTCACTATTCAAAGATAGTATTACTATCTTATTGAAATACAAATAATTTATCTAAATAATAACAGAGTAGCAAAAGCTACAATTGTTTCTGTTGGTTAATCTATAAGTAAAAGCAATTGCCTGAGACTATTACAAGATGTCTTTTGTTAAAGCACTCTTGATGCGGCAATGCTAGGAGCAAATACATAATGTTCTTTATTGATGATGCTGTCTGCAGTGGCTGTGGTGAATGTCAGGAAAACTGTCCTGTAGGAGCTATAGAACCTACTGATGATGGTTTATTTAAAATTGACGCTTCTGTATGTTCAGACTGTGCAGCTTGCCAAAGTGTCTGCCCATTTGAAGCAGTTCAAGAAGAGCCTAACGAATAGACTTCTATCTTTATAACAATACAAATTACAGCCGATTTTATATTCCATTAGCAGAAATAAGCTGTTGATGGAATTTTTTTATGGAAGAAGGTTGTTACTTAAAGATGTAGTTACGTATAGAGGCAGTTACGTAAAGAGGAAGCTACGTAAAGAGGTTGTTACGTACAGAAAGTAGTAAAGGAAAGAGAGTTTGTAATAAAGGAGTTTTTGATGAGAGTTTATGCTGATAATGCTGCTACCACTAAGATTTCCCCATCAGCTTTAAAAGTAATGGTTGATGCCTATCAATATCAATTTGGTAATCCATCAAGTTTGCATCGCTTCGGTCAAGAAGCCTTATCCTTGTTAAATTCAAGCAGGATAAAGATCATCAATGATATAGGTGGCATTCATCATGACTATCTAATCTTTACCTCTGGTGGATCTGAAGCTGACAATCAGGCCATAGAGATCTTTAAAAGAGAAGGCATAAGAACTCATAAAAAGCACATCATTTCT
>JBNMJE010000067.1:0-11671 GCA_050873645.1 Succinivibrio sp.
GTAATGAAAACATGGTAAGTAGAGTTCTTAGAGCACCTCTACTCATATTTGAATTTAACTTCACTTTTACATACCAAAATTCTTGTGGCGGTACACGTTCTTACTGGTACCTGTAACTTACAGTATGGAAAAATTGAAAAATTTTTGTACGTTACAAAATTAAAAAAGTTGTGCAATACAAAAGCTACATCTTTCAAAAAGTTATTCATGTATCACACAAAATTTACCCCCTTCTGCTCAATAAGATAATGACAATTTTGTCATTATCTTATTGAGAATTTCTAAAATCGATCTATACTTAATGACACAAGTGTCATTAAGAGCCAATAAAAATGGATACTAAAAACAGAATAAGACGCAAAGATACACGTCCTGCTGAAATCGTCATGTGCGCGATGAAACTGTTTGTTGAAAATGGCTATTTTGAGACTAACTTTCAGGATATTGCCAATGAAGGACATCTGGCGCGCTCAACAATCTATCTGTACTTTAAAGATAAGAAATCAATCTTAAAGGCTGCTCTAAAAAAGAAATTTGAAGAGAATAAAAACAACTTAATCGATTTGAATCAGGATGAGAAAGATACTTTCCATGAAAGAATGGCAAAGCTCTTAACTAGGATGCAAAAAATTACCCAAGACGAGTTCTTTAAGCGTTTTTGCATCATGATGGCTGAACTATCAGCTAAAGATCCTGAAATTGCCATGATTTGGAAAGAAGAGATTTTTGACAAATTAAAAGAGATCTGGGCTTCCATGTGTGAAGAGTTCAACCTTGATCCAAAATACAGAGAATATATCTTTAATGTTCTCTATTCTGTCTTTTTTATGTCCTGTATTTCGTCTGTCTGCTTTTGTGAAGATAACCCTTTTATGGATTTTGCGTCATTTGCAGAAATTACTAAGACTGATGTTCAAAAGGCTAAATATGATTGGATGCTAAATCATGAATAAGATGTTAATTGTTGTTCCATTCGTAATCACTGCTGCTATCTGCGCAGGCATTATGTACTCAAAATATGACGGTTCAGAAGCACTTTCTAAAGCTTATGGTAATGTTGATATCAGACAGAGCTCTCTTGCTTTTGAAAGATCAGGTCGTATTGTCAAATTAAACTTTGATGAAGGACAAAATGTTAAAAAAGATGAGATCTTAGCTGTCCTTGATACAGAGGCTCTTAACTATCAGATACAGATCAATGAAGCTAATATGCGCCAGGCTAAAGCATCATTAGATGAAATGGTTCGAGGCTATAGAACTGAGGATATCAAACAGGCTGGAGCCAATGTCAAAAGGCTTGAGGATAACTTAAAGCTTGCAACCGTTACCAACGAGCGTTACCAGAAACTGTATAGAGCAAGAAGTGTTTCTGCTCAGGAAAAAGACAATGCTTTTTACTCTATGACACAGATTAAAGCTCAACTAGATGAAGCTTCAGCTAAATACAAGCAGATGCTAAAAGGCTATCGAGTTGAGGATATTGAAAAGGCTCAGGCTCAATATGATGGCGCTGTAGCAGAGGTTAATTACTTAAATTACCAAAAGAATGAGCAGAGTGTTATTAAAGCCCCATTTGATGGTGTCATTCGCACAAGAAAGAGTGAGCTAGGTGATATGGCTTCTCCTCAAAGCACCGTTTATGAGTTATCAGTAATAGATAAAAAGAGAGTGCGTGTCTATTTGACAGAAAAGCAGTTACCTTTAGTAAAGGTAGGCGCTAAAGCTTATATCAGTGGTGTTGACGACAATAAGGTTGAAGGAAATGTAGCTTACATCAGTGATACTGCAATGTTCACACCTAAGACTGTACAAACAGAAGACTTAAGACCTGATCTTGTGTATGAGGTAAGAGTTGATACTAATGATCCTGAGAACAGACTGCGTTTAGGTCAGAGTGTAACTGTAGAATTTTCAGAAAAATAAGTAACTGTAGTAAAAGCGCAGATTAAAGAGCAAAAAGATGAACGGCATTATTGAGATTAGCTCTCTTTACAAATCCTATAAGGTACAAGGCAAGAAAGATGTAAATGTCTATAGTGATTTTTCACTAAACATTGCTGCATCTAATCATTTTATTTGCCTTACAGGACCAGACGGTGCTGGTAAATCTACGCTTTTAAAATTACTCTCAGGCGTTATAAGACCTGATGGCGGTGAAGTGTTATTAGATGGATTAAAGCCAGACAATAACAGTGAGAATTTCACAAAAGTTGTAGGCTACATGTCACAAACACTAGGCTTATATGGAGAGTTAAGTGTTTTTGATAATTTGAGGATCTTCTCAGGATTAAAAGGACTTAATTTAAAAGAAAACTCAGCTTATCTTTTAGATTTATTAGAAAAAGTAAATCTCTTGCAGTTTAAAGATCGTGAAGCTGACGCCCTCTCTGGTGGTATGAAGCAAAAGCTGGGACTTACCTGTGCTATAGCATCAAAGCCTAGAATTTTAATTCTAGATGAACCTACCGTAGGTGTTGATCCTGTATCTCGTCAAGAGTTATGGGACATTATCTATGACTATATCAATAAGTCACAAGCTTACTGTATCTTTTCTACAGCTTATCTTGAAGAGGCTGCAAAAGCTGATATCACCTTGATGATGAATGATGCTAGAGTGGTGCTGCAAGGCAAACCTTCCGATATCTCAAAAAAGATGGATGGCAGGACCTATAGTGTTGAGTTAGGAGAACTCAACTACCAAAAAACCGTACGCGAGGTTATGTCTATCTCAGAGCGTTGTTTCAAAGGATCCCCTCTTATCGATGTCTGCCCTCGCTTGAGCAAAATCGATATAGTTACCAAAGATAAAGACAGTAAAAAAACTGTTTATGACTTTTTAAAAGACAATCTAAGCATTGAGGTTACTGTAGAGAAAAGAAAACCAATTCTTGAGGATGCCTATATCTATCAGAGCTATTTAAACAGATTACAAAAAGAAAGCGATGATACAAGCTGTAGCAGTACAACTGCTGATACTTACAAGTCATCAGAGAAGAGTACTACTCAAAAAAATAAATCTTTCTGTACACCGCTTAAAGTAACACCTTATGACACAGGAGATCCTGTAGTCATGGTCGATAAAATCAAAAAGAAGTTTGGGAACTTTACTGCTGTTCATCAATCCAGCTTTAAAGTGCATAAAGGCGAGATCTTTGGCTTATTAGGCCCTAATGGCGCAGGTAAAACCACAACCTTTAGAATGATCTGCGCTTTGTTAAAGCCTACCTCTGGTAATGTTACTGTAAACGGTTTTGATCTTAAACATGCTAAAGATGATGCCAGAGCTACCATTGGCTATGTATCTCAAAAATTCTCCTTGTATAGAAAGTTAAATGTCTATCAGAATTTAGAGTACTTTGGTCTTAGTTACGGACTTGAAATAAAACCTCTAAAAGCTCGTATTGAAGAGCTTTTAGATGAATTTTCATTACGTAAATACAAAGATATTCAAAGCGAGGATCTGCCCTTTGGTTTACAGCGTCAGCTCTCCATGGCCTGTGCTTTAATTCATAAACCTAAGATCCTCTTTTTAGATGAGGCAACATCTGGAGCCGATCCTGTAGCAAGACGTGTCTTTTGGGACAGGGTGAGTGCTTTAGCTTCAAGTGGAACCTGTGTGATTGTAACTACCCACTTTATGGAAGAGTCTGAGTATTGCGATAACTTTTTAATTCAGGATCAGGGAAAGATCTTAGTTTTAGGTGCCCCTGACAAGATCTGCATTAAAGACGGTCACAGAATCAGTATTGAGCAGGCCTTTGTGGAGCTTGTTCATAAGTTTAGAGCTCAAAAGACATAAAGGAGAATGAGTATGTTCAGATATCTACCAATTCTTCTAGAAAAAGAGTTCAAACAGATTTTAAAAGACAAATCTGTCTTTGTCTTAGCCTTTTTACTGCCAATGCTCTTAGTAGTCATCTACGGTAGTGCTGTAAGAATGGAAGTAAAGCCTGTAAAGCTGTGCATCAGCACTTATTATGAAAGTGCTTTAGAAAGAGCGATTACAGATGAGTTTATTGGCTCACCTTACTATGAGGTAACTGTTGAGAAAAGCTTTGCTAAGGCTCAGGAGTTATTTGATGACAACAAAGTAAAAGCCCTTTTGTACTTACCAAATGATCTTCCAAACAGAGTGCAAAAAGGCAACGGTGAGCTTATGCTATATTTAAATGGTGTGGAAGCTCAGCTCTCATCCATCTCTGAACTTTACATAAAATCTACCATCCAAAGTGCTGTTTCAAAATTAAGTAATACCAAAAGCTCAAGAATTACGGTTAACACCCGCAACTGGTTTAATGAGTCAAATGAATCTGTATGGTTCTTAATGTCAGGACAATACGTAAGTATCATTACTTTAATCAGTATCTTTTTAGGTGGCTTTGTCATTGCCCGTGAATGGGACAGGAAAACGATTGAGTCATTAGCTGCTACTAATGCTTCAGCTTTTGAGATTGTACTCTCTAAAGTCATTGTCTATTACATTATGGCTATCTGGTCGATGTTTATCATCCTAGGGTTGGGTGAGCTTTTATATGACATTCCTATTCGAGGCAGTATCATAGGTTTAGTTTTCAGTTTATCTGTATATGTATTAGAGATGATCTGCTTAGGTGTACTTATCTCCTCTTTCATGAAGAATCAGTTCACCGCAGCTCAAATTGCCGTGATCATAGGTTTCCTACCTACCGTGATGTTGTCAGGTCTAATTTTTGATTTACGCGCCGTACAGCCTTTTATTCGTGTTATAGGTACGATTATTCCTCCTACCTATGAAGTTAAAGCTATGAGAATTAACATGCTATCAGGTGGCAGTGAGTTATTCTTAGTAGCAAACTTCTTTATTCAACTTTTTTGGTGTGCGCTGTTTTTCATCCTTACAGTAAGACAGGTTAAAAAGGACAGCAAATGATGAGAACTCTAATCAGAAGATCTTTGCTAAGAATTTTAGCTTTAATCAAAAAAGAAATCTTAACCATTTTAATGGACAAAAAGTCACGAGCCGTACTTTTTGCCCCAATCATCGTGCAGTGTATTATCTTTGGTTATGGTGCTTCCTACCATTTAGAGAGTGTGCCTTATGCTATCTATAATCAGAGTAATGACAGTGTAAGCTATGAGATTGAGCAGGAGCTTTTAAAAACACCAAAGTTCAAGCTCATTGAAAACTGCCACACCATGGGCTGTTTAAGAGAAAGTGTGGACTCACAAAAAAGTCTTATTGGTATCTTTATAGACTCAAATTTTAAGAATACCCTTCAGGCTAATATTATTCTTGATGCACGAAATACAGCATCCGCAAATACAGCTTCAGGTTATGTCACCTCTATTATTGAGAATATTAACATTCGTCTTTATGGAAAGGCCTCTTTGAACATCAACTCACGCTTTTTGTTTAATGAGAATAACTACACCCGCTATACCATCTTAATTGGTATGACTTTAGCATTATCTGTAATTCAGGTGTTATTACTCTCTTCATTGAGTGTTTCAAGAGAGAAAGAAGAAGGCTCTTATGACATGATGATCATGACACCAGCAAGACCTTTTGAAATGCTAATTGGTAAAGCCATACCTCCTATTGTGATTGCTTTTATCCAATCATTTATCCTGATTGCTATCTGTCGCTTTTACTTTGAAATACCAATGCGAGGAAATATCTTTGCAATCTTTACTTTAATTACCATATTTGCTTTTGCTATTGTAGGAATTGGACTTGCTATCTCTACCTTGAGTAAAACCACTATGCAGTCACTCGTCGCAGGATTCTCACTATGTCTTGTATTAATCATGGCATCAGGTCTTATTACCGCAGTTGACGGAATGCCTTATTGGTTTAAAGCTGTAGCTTACTGTAACCCTGTGTACTATGGAATTAACTCCATGTGGCAAATCTATTTACAGGGTCGCTCTATCTTTGATTTGACAGATAAAATCATACCTTTAATTATGGTGGGAATTGTTACTCTATCAATAGCTTCATATCTATTCAGACATAAGCTTGAGTGACAGATGTTTGTGACATACTACTTATTGAGACAAAAGTATGTCACAAGCTAGGCATTACATCTCAATTAGTTGCATCTGACTATTTAATTTTCTTGCAAGATACTTAACAGTCTTTTTTACAGAAAACTATGCCAAAAGCATAAACATCTTTTATCTTTGAGAGCTTTGTAAAGGTGACTGCGTAATTCTTCTCTTCTATCTAAAAAATGGCACTTGTAGCTAGTTCATCGAGTTTATCTTCATATAAAGTGGCTTTTATTTCGATGATGATTGCTTTGTTTTTTGCCTTATTTTCTTGTCTTTGTCATGTCGTTGCCTTTAGTTTCTTTTGCCCTTATGTTCAACTTATGTGTCATGAGTTAATCTTGATTTTCAGGTTACTGAACATTAAGCTACTTGATTTTCTTACATGATAATAAACAACTCTTACCAGAAAATGCTATTCCGTAAGCATAAACTGTGGTTATATCCTCATTCTCAAGATAAGGTTTAGAGTAATTTTTCTCTTCAATTTGAGCTAAAGCTTCCCTTGATTTTGAAGTTTTACTCTCAGTTCCTTTGCATGTCTTAATTTCTATGACTACAACACTGTTACCCTTCTTATTCTTAAAGATGATATCTGCATAACCATCACCTGATTCATAATTTGAGTGATATTCTGAGAAGAAATCCTTTGAACAGTTTGAAAATAGTCCATTTAAATAACCATGGTAGTAATTTTCATGAGGGGCTTTAGTAGCATTATCTTTTACTGAGATAAAGTTCTGCAGTAAATTATAGATTGTATCTGATGCAATATCAGACTTTCCTGAAAACAGATTGTTAGCTAAAGCATCTGCTACAGTATGAGGGGCAATTTCTGTTTTGAACCTATTTTGAATGTTCTCTTTAAAACACTGTTTAATTTCCAGATTAGGTATTCTTGCACTGACTCTTACTGTCTGCACTTCACCTTTCTTTTTAGGATCTTCAAGAGCTTTGGTGTCTTCCCAATCTAAAGTTAAATATCCTGTATGCAGTAATAATGACCAGAAATCATCTGGATTATGCTGTGACAGACAGTCATAGTTCATGGAGTCATTTAAAACAAAGTTAATTGTCTTTCCATCTACTAAGTCCTGCATTTTTTGAGTATCACTGTCGGTTAAATATCCTAGATATTCATATAAGGCTTCATTAGAACTGGTTCCTATCCAATAGTTACCTGGTTTAATATCATCCTCAGTTCCGTTTAATTTATGCTCATAGTTGTTTGCAATAAACTTGATAACATCCCAAGGACAGAACATCTCTTTGTCATAGAACTTATAACCGTCATAGTTAGCTTTAACCATGTTCTCATAGTCAGCAAGGTTATAGTCTTCTAAGAACTTTCTAGTTTCTTCCTTATTAAATCCTATGATTGATGTAAATTTGTCTTGTGTATCTAAAACTGTATTTACTACTACGTTATTTACACCAGTAAAGATGCTGTTTTTTGCTACCTTTAAACAACCTGTCATTATTACTTTTAATACAGGTGAAGAGTATCTTGTAGTATTGCTTGGGGTACTTTTTAAAACATCAAAAAAAGATGACATTAAAGATACCATCTTGTCGTGGTACTTTTTCTCTGCCGCTTTTGCTAAAGGCACATCATATTCATCAATGAAAATGACAACCTGCTTTTTAAAATGCTTATAAAGAGATTTAGAGAGTACTTTTAAAGATGATGTTAATGCTGTCTTGTGTCTTTTATCACTTAAGTACTCATCATCTTGAAGACGGGAGAGTTTCTTTTTTTCTATTTCTGACAGTTCTTCACTTTTGAGCAGATAATCACAATCACAGGCTAGATTAGAAATTTCTTCTGCTAGATTGTTATAAGCCTCTGTAAAGTTATCTCCCTTGATATTCTTCAAAGATAGAAATATTACAGGAAATTTTCCCATATATTTTTCTACAAAGGCTTTATCCTGCATGATAGCTGTATCTTTAAACAAAATAGTATTATCTATAAAAGTGTCAATATTCTCATTTTGGTCACTGTCTTTGATCCTCAAAAAATTAGCAAACATATCCATGAGTAATGTTTTGCCAAATCTGCGAGGTCGTGTAAACAGCAAGACTGAACTACCATCTTCTTCAAAGACTGTTTTTAAATATAAGGTCTTATCAACATAGTATTTACCCTTGCCAATTACCTCCGCAAAGGTATCTGCTCCTGCTGGTAATAATTTATATTTTCTTGTCTCTGTCATGTCGTTGCCTTTAGTTTCTTTGCCCTTATGCCCATTCTATCAGACTTTATCATCTTATTATTCAATTATAGTATATGAAACAGCTCTCTAAGAGTTAGATTAAATCCCTTTTAAATCAGCTTTGCAAAACGATTTAGTTCTTTACTTAACTTTGGGTTTACAGAAAGCTGCAGGGGTAAAAAATTTAATTTTATCCATACCTAAAAATCCCTGTTAATTAGTGTATAATGTAGCTTTCAGGAACAGCGAAAAAACGCAACCGCTCCTGAAAGCGAATGCGTCCCCGTTCTTACTGGATTTCACTCAGTGTAAGGGACAAAAAATGACCAATCCACTTTTCCAAAAAGATATCATCTCAATCTCAGAGTTTTCAAAAGATCACATTGAACTAATTCTGAAAACTGCATTTGAATTAAAAGCACATCCTCGCAATGATTTATTAAAAGACAAGTTAATCGGTGTAACTTTCTTTGAAGGTTCAACCCGTACCAGACTATCTTTCGAAACTGCTATTCAGCGCTTAGGTGGTAGAGTTATCGGTTTCTCTGATGCTACTAACACATCTTTAGGCAAGAAAGGCGAGACCTTTATGGACTCAATGAGGATCATCACCTCATATACTGATGCCCTAGTAATCCGACACAACAAAGAAGGTGCTGCAAGATTAGCTGCTGATATTTCACCTGTACCTGTAATCAACGCTGGCGACGGTTCAAATCAGCACCCTTCACAGACCATGTTGGATTTATTCACAATTAAAGAGACACAGGGCCGTTTAGAGGATATCTCAATTGCCTTTGTAGGTGACTTAAAGTACGGTCGTACTGTTCACTCACTAGCTGAAGCTTTATCACTGTATAACGCAAGAATTTACTTAGTTTCACCTGAGTCATTAGCAATGCCTCAGTACATTCTTGATGATTTAACCAAGCGTGGTATTACCTTCTCAATTCACAATTCATTAGAAGAGGTTATGCCTAAGATTGATATTCTGTACATGACTCGTGTACAGAAAGAGCGTTTTGATGAAACTGAGTATCAGCACTTAAAGTCAAAGTTCATCTTAACCACTGAAGTTTTAGCTGATGCTAAAGAAAATATGAAGATCTTACACCCTCTCCCAAGAATCGATGAGATCACACCTGAGGTTGACAATACCCCATATGCTTACTACTTCAAGCAGGCTGCAAACGGTGTATATGCACGTGAAGCTATTCTTTCATTAGTATTAAACAAGGAGATTTAAGATGTCAGACGCTCATGTAGAAAACAACAAATCAAAGCTCCTTGTTGAGGCTATTGCTAACGGTACCGTGATCGATCATATCGCTCCTGGTCAGGCAATCAACATCATTCGTATGTTCAAGTTCTTAAGCAAGAACAATCAGCTAACCGTAGGCTTCAACTTACGTTCTGGTAACTTAGGCAAGAAAGATATCATCAAGATTTCTGATGTTGTCTTCTCACCAGCTCAGACCGAGCAGATCGCTGTATTAGCTCCTAATGCAACCATTAACCAGATCAAGGATTTTAAGGTTGTAGACAAATACAAGCTAAGATTACCTTTAGAGACTGTAGGTGTCTTCAAGTGCCCTAACAGCAACTGCATTACTAATGATGAAAGAGATGCTAATGCTCGTTTTAAGATCTCAACTGAGAACGGCAAGGTATTCATGAAGTGCAGATACTGTGAAAGAGTATTTGAGCGTGAAGTTGTATTAGAGTACAACGGACTTGAGGTTAAGTAATTAGATATACCTTACAAAACTAAGTTTAATCATCTGTTCTAAGGAGAGGTAACTAAAATGCCCTCTCCTTTTTTCTTCCTAGCTTTAGATTTTCCATTAAAATCGGCTTTCCATTTGTGAGCTAACAGTACATTTCCAAAACTAAGTTACAACCTTAACTGTCTCTTTACATTCACTATACTTTTTATGATTACAAAAGTGCAAAACATGTCTTGTTTTTTCTTATAACGATTTTCTATAATCATGGTGACTTTGTGAAATCTCATGGACACCATTTTGCAAAGTAGCATTTAGTTTACAAAGATCCACTAGATTGTTCTCTTCTAACGAGATTTTCTATTTATAAACAAATGTATATGGAATGAAAATTATAAATTAAGCCTATAAAAATAGGCTCAGTTTTATATTTCATAAACTCATTCTTTTGCATAAATGGAAAGTCTATGAATAGAATATATAAAATTGTGTGGAATAACGCTTTACAATGCTATACCGTTGTAAGTGAACTTGCCAAATCACATTCAAGATCATCAAAAACAAAAGTTATTGGAACTGCCCTTTTTACCTCTCTTTTAGCTCTTTCAGGTCAGGCAACAGCTGATGGGCTTTATGGTGTAATCGATAAAGAAATTACAGTTGATTCCATAAATGTAAGTGACAATGGTGACTATTCAGATTCATATCGATTTTTAAATAACGGAAAATTAACTGTAAATAAGGATATCACTGTTACATCCACAACAAGCTCTTCATCTTTGCGTTTATCTCACAATCCATACACAGATGATAATGGCGATTACATATACGATTTAACAGGCTCTCTTATTGTAAAAGGCGACGTAAACGTATCTAATACAAGTACCAAGACTAATGGTGATGCTAACAATCATTTGCCTCAAGCTATATTAGAACTTGGCGTAGACTCCACAATTGAAGGAAACGTAAACATAAATAGCAACGCTATTTATAATGATGTATATCAAGACGCTGACGGAAACGAATATGAAAGTAGATCAGTAGGAGCAATTATATATTCCTACGGTAAATCTACCTTTAAAAAGGATCTTAACGTAGAAAAATCATACTTTAGTGTTCTTAACAGAAACGGAATGACTGTTGATGCCTGGACCATAATTGATGGAACAGGCTACACTCAGATCGATGGTAATGCTACTTTTAAAGATCAAAGTGAATTAAACGTTTTAGGAAGTCTGAACGTTAAAGGTGATCTTTCTTTAGACAAAAGTCATATTTATTTGTCATCATACATAGGCGACTATTATGGTGACAAACAAGTAATTACAGACCATCCATCTATGGATGTAGGCGGTAATTTAAAGATATCTGGCGTTACCGATGACGGAAGTACTATCTACAATACAGTAGCAGGTGATGCAATTTTAAATGTTGCAGGCAATGTAGATATTTCTGGTTCTAACAGCATTGAGATTCGTGAAAACTCAACAGCAACCATTGGTGGTGATCTAAATTTAACCCACGTAGAAGATACCAATGTTTGGAGCCAGGTTAAAGGAATGTAATAAGAGCATAATTTGCCCTACCTAAAATCACTAAGATCTCGCCGTCAAATCACAAAACGCCCACCCCTAGCCCCTACATTTACACTTTTGAGCAAAAATTATTGGCAAAAAATCGTAAATACAAGTACCATTACGA
>JBNMJE010000068.1:0-11613 GCA_050873645.1 Succinivibrio sp.
ATTCATGATAGGTGCAACTGGGACTATTTTTAGAGTGGACTATTTTTAGAGGTTGATGCGTTCTTATTCAGTAAGATTAACCTTCAAATCATTGAAAAAGTGAGTATCAAAATGGAGCAAATCAAAAATTCCTAAAATTTGAAAAAATCTCAAAAATCCTTGATAAAAGGCTTGTATAAGCTGTTTATGGTATTGCTATAAAAATAACTTATAAGTGGTGATAAGAAAATAAAATATACAATAAAAAGTGAATATTGTTATATAAACAAACGACAATTTAACTATTTAAATAGGTGAGATGTAGTGTCTATTCAAGTGGTCTTTTAGTGTGAACAGGTATCGAGCATAGAGAGCAAATGAAGCTTCGTGGTATTCAATAGAGAACATCTTGAAGACACCAAGCTTAAGACATAAATACGTGCGTGATTTTACATTTGTGTGAAGTAATAAACTAAGAGATAAGGGGATAAGCATAGTAAAAAGCAAGTAATGTATATAAACAAAGAAATAATAGTAAGTAATCGGTTTATAAATGAAGTAATAATTGAGAGTAAAAGAAAAAGGGGGAGTACTTTTCAAATATTAAGAATGTAAATTATGTGATACAGGGATCGAAATTTAATATTTGTAAAGTATAAAAAGCAAAAAAATCTATTTTTGTATTTCATTTTTTGAAAAAGTAATATAAAATGAAATCAAATTACAACAAAAATAATAAGGACAGCAAAAACAAATGGTTATCAATCCTCAAAATGATTGCACATGGACGTTCCAAAACGGCATCCTCAGCATCAATTTAACAACAGATGAAGGCAAATCTTATTTATTTAAAACCCATTTCTCTGTTGATGATTTGTACATGAAACCAGAAGTTAATGCGTCTTTTACCATTAAAGAAGGTGAGTTACTGACTTACTATCTAGAAGGTATCAACAAGATCTTAAAAGATGAGGGTAGTGCCCTTGATCTTGGAATCAATGCAGTTGCTTGTGAACAGTATACAAAGCCTGCAATCCCTACTTCTAGATACTTTATGATGGGATCACAAAGAGAGTATGAAGTACTCGAAGGTGATGTTGTATCAGTATATACAAACGAATTTAAGTGTGGTGACTGCGTTGTGCTAGAACCACGTGATGCAGATGGTCTTACAAGACTGATGCTTCTAAACAGAGAGCTGTTATTAGATGTTAAGCAGCACAGAGGTTACTCATTAGGTCAGATGATCAGAGTTGATCCTGAGTGTGTATTTGAATTTAGAGAGCTTAACAACCGTAGAAACGGCCATAAATATGCTTAAAAAGATTTAATTTTTCTCCTAATTTGCTGTAGTTCTTAACGTTAGTTAAGACCATTCTCTCCCTCAAGGACGCTCCATCCAAGAGGGATTTTTTTTTGCCTCCTGGAGTCATCAAAAATCTATCTAATTACAGCCATTAAATGATCCTAAGATCTATCCACAAAAAGCTATATTAGCGCTCTAGGCCTTGATCCAATCGTTTAAGTACATTATGGCTTTGAGGAGCTACATAGCAAGCTACAACAGTCTTTATGAGACTGTATTAAGTGATCCTAAAAGAATGAGCCTATTGAAGGTAAGAGTGCCCTTGTAAAAAGGGGGATACCAGAAAGTTTTCAGGCTACTGTAAATGCAGTAGCCTGAGAGTTTGCTGTAGTCTTTCGACCATTCTCGATCTGATTTATGTACCAGATCTTTTCGTGTAATTAAATCTTTTGAGTTGCAGTCTGAGATTGCTTTGATCTTAGTGATCTCAGCCTTGTAAGTAATATTTAGGGGCTGATTACCCACACTTCTCAACTCATGCATCCAATATAACATGATCCAACTTATATAAGCTATTGATGTTATAGAAATCTAGCAAAATATGTGATCTTTATAATAAAAAATCGATCATAGGTGATCCAAAGAATGTCGTTAGCTTTACGAAAGTTAACAGAAGATAAGGAAGCAGTAGCCTCAAAATTACTTGATTTTGAAAGTTATTAGGCAAATCATATAAGATTTTGTGTGAAAATAATAGATATTTTGAAACTGAATATTTATTTGAAAACGCTAATTAAAAACAATTATATTTTGATATATGTAAATATATGAATAATAATAACATATTGAAATATATGACATAACTAGCTATATGAACTAACTAAACTTCTAAATAATCTGATTATATTTATGTTTATTGTATTGTCGTAATTTCATAGTGTTTATCTTACTTTTATAAATTACAAAAATGAAATTGATGTAACGTAATTTAATTACAAAATAAACGTCAAAATACTTAATACTGAAATTTTCAAGATTCCTATATTGCTTTACAATTATAAAAGGTGTTAAGTACATATAATGTGAATACTTACATTTGTAATTTATTTAATAATAGATTATTTTTAACAAACAATCTTATTAGTAATAATTTATTTTTGATAACTAACATTATTTACTCTGATTTTAATTTGTTTATTATTGATTATTCTTTGTTTGTATTTAGTTTGCTCATATTTCACTATAGAGCGTGATCCTAAGAATTTTTGAGTCATACTTTCACTCTCCCCTCCTAACCCTCTGTATGCTCAAATTTTGATGATCCTGCTCTTTTAACTTTTGCAAGTCTTTCTTTTCATTTTGATCTTCTTATCATTTATATATTGGTATTTAATTGAGTTGAATTTTGGATCTTTCTCTTTTAGATACATTTTTCATTCAGGCGAATATCATCATGATCGTCAATTTTTTTTTATTGACTAGATTTTCCCTCATGCTTAATAATGTTTTTGCGTTCAGAACGAAACGCACTAAATAACAACAAATAAATATTTTTGGTAAGCATTCTTAATAAGTTTTTTTTACTTAAAGAATTTGATTTTTGATCCCAACACTTAATTCAGGAGGACATATGAAAGATTTAGTAAATGATTCAGTTGTGTTTGCTCCTGTTTCATGTCTATCAATGTCATGTCTTTGTATGCGAATGACCTTCTAGGTCTATGTATCAATTTTTCTCTTTTTTACTCGTTTTTTAGTTTTTAACTTTATTAGAAATTTAGGTGTTGAAATGAAATTCAAATCATTATTAAGCAAAGCTCTTTTATTAACTGCTGTGGCGTTTTCTCTAACTGGTTGTGGCGATGATGGCAAAAAAGGTGATGCATCATCTTCAGATACCAGTGTACCTAAGGTAATTAAGATTGGTGTTGTACCAGGACCATACAGAGAGATCTTAGATAAGTACTTAAAGCCTGTAGTTGAAAAGCGCGGTCATGAGTTAAAGTTCGTTGAGTTTACCGATTGGGTACAGCCAGATTCTGCATTAGACGCAGGTGACATTGATGCTAACTTATTCCAGCATCAGGCATATTTAAACGGTATCGTTCAGAATCAGGGCTTAAAGTTATCATCAGTAGTTAACTTCCCAACCTTAGGTATCTTTGTATTCTCAGAGAAATACAAGACTTTAGACGAGATCCCTGAAGGTTCACAGGTTGGTATTCCAAATGATGCTGTTAACTTAGCTAGAGCCTTACGTGTAGCTCGTGATTTAGGTGTGATTACCTTAAAGTCAGACAAAGATGAGCAGAAAGCATCTATCGCTGATATTGATAAGAACCCTAAAGATCTTAAGTTCGTAGCAATGGAAGCAGCTCAGTTACCACGTTCATTAGACTCAATTGCAGCAGCTTTTGTTCCTGGTAACTACGCATATGCAGCAAAGCTTGATTTTGAGCATGCATTAGGCGCAGAGAACGTTTTAGAGCCAATTAAGTTAGTGATCGCAGTTCAGAACCACAGAGTAAACGGTGTAGGTAAGTTCTTAAAAGAATGTGTTGAAGATTTACAGTTCATTAAAGGTGTAGATTCTGATCCTGTATTCAAGAACTTTGCAAAGCCAGCTTGGTGGCCAAAGAACTAAGAGTTAACTGATAGCTACGTAGATAAATAAGGTATGTGTAGATAAATACGTAGCTGTCTATATAGAAGTTACAACATTAATCCTCAAACTAATCACCAAATAGGTGCAAACAAAACATAAGAGATAATTTGTAACAAAGCCTGTAAAGCCCAGTCTTTACAGGCATTGCAAGGCAAGATAAATAAATCCGGCTAATTAAGTTAAATGCGGTGTTGACACTACCTTTAACTTAGGTAGACTTACTCAAAACCTAGTTTATATATGTGAATTGAAGATTTTGTAAATGATCCTTATTTTAGAGCGTTTATAAAACTCCAAGAATTTATAAGAACCTTATATAGGAGAAGATAAAATGAAATTTTTAGGTAAGGTTTCAAAAGCTTTGTTATTAGGTGCTGCTGTTTTATCTTTAGCATCTTGCGGTGATGAGAAAAAAGAAGAGGCAACTACAGCTTCTGCTATTCCTTCAACCATTAAGGTTGGTGTTGTTCCAGGACCATACAGAGGAATGATCGACAAGCACATCAAGCCAATCTTAGAGGCTAAAGGCTATAAGATTGAGTTCGTTGAGTTCACAGATTACGTTCAGCCTGATGCTGCTCTAGATTCTGGTGACATCGATGTTAACTTGATGCAGCACAAGAAGTACTTAGACGGTATCGTTGAAAACCAGGGCTTAAAGTTAAAGGATGTTATCAACGTTCCAACATTAGGTTTAGGTGTTTTCTCTGATAAGTACAAGTCATTTGATGAGGTTCCAGAAGGTGCTCAGATCGGTATCCCTACAGATGCTGTTAACTTATCAAGAGCTTTAGGGATCGCAAGAGATTTAGGCATCATTACCTTAAAGACTGAGAACAATGATCAGAAAGCTTCAATTGCTGATATTAAGGATAATCCAAAGAACTACAAGTTCGTTCCAATGGAAGCTGCTCAGATCTCAAGATCATTAGACAGTATCGATGTAGGTTTCGTACCTGGTAACTACGCATACGCAGCGGGCATGGATTACGCAAAAGCTTTAGGTATTGAGAAGGTATCAGAGCCTATTAAGAACGTAGTAGCTGTTGCAGCTAAGAATGAGAACACCATTGGTAAGCTCTTTAAAGATGCTGTAGAGTCAAAAGAGTTTGTTGATGCAATTAACAATGATCACGAGTTTGACGCTTTCACACGTCCAGCTTGGTGGCCTGCTAAGTAATATACGAAGGTATATTCTTTAACACGACAATATATAAGTAGAACGATATGATCGAATTTAAAAACGTCACAGTACAATTTACCCGTGAGGACAAGATCTTTACAGCTGTAGATGCTGCAAATCTTGAGATCAAGAAGGGTGAATTCTTTGGAATAGTAGGTTCTTCAGGTGCTGGTAAATCAACACTTGTTAGAACAGTAAACCTACTGCAACGTCCTACATCTGGAAGCGTCATTGTTGACGGTAAAGATATTACCAAATTAGAAGGAGCAGAGCTGTGCGCTCTGCGCCTTAAGATTGGTATGATCTTCCAGCACTTTAACCTAGTGAAAAATGCATCAGTATTTGATAACGTGGCTTTTGCTTTAAAAGCATCAAATACTCCTAAGTCTGAGATTGCACCTCGTGTAGATAAGCTCTTAGAGCTTGTAGGTCTGTCAGATAAAGCTAAGTTGTATCCAAATTCACTGTCAGGTGGTCAGAAACAGCGTGTGGCTATTGCCAGAGCTTTAGCTAACAATCCTGAGATCCTGCTGTGTGATGAGGCAACTTCAGCACTTGATCCTGATAACACTAAAGAAGTTATCCAGACTCTAAAGAACATTAAGCAGAAATATCCTATTACTGTTTTATTCATTACCCACCAGATGGAAGTTGCAAAGAGCATCTTTGACAGAGTTGCTGTAATGAGCAACGGTAAGGTAGTTGAGGTTGGCAGTTCTTATGATGTCTTTGCTCATCCACAAAGTGATGCTGCTAAGAACTTAATTAACAAGTCATTTGAAGGTGTCGTTCCTCCTGAGGTTTTAGATCATGAGAAGAATCTGTATCTAATCACCTTTAAAGAAGAGAATGCTTATGAGCCTGTTATCTCTGATATCTCAAGACGCTTTACTAATACTGACTTGAGTATCATTGCAGGTAACATTGAGTACATTCAGAAGAAGCCATTGGGCAGGCTATTGATCTCTTTACGTGGCAATGATGTGAGCGAGATTGATTCAGTACTGTCAGTACTCAAGGAAAAAGCATACGTTCACAAGTATACTTTTGCAAAAGGAGTAGAAAATGTTTAATGAGATCTTAGAATCAACCATTACCATTTTAAAAAATGAGCTGTGGAAGGCAATTTATGAAACTGCCATCATGCTGGGTATCTCATTTGTGTTTTCACTGGTGTTTGGTAGCATCTTTGGCTTTTTACTGTACCTTACAGCAAACAAGGCTTTCTTCCAGAAACCTATTTTAAATAAGGTAATTGCAGCTGTTATTAACTTTATCAGATCAGTACCATTCATTATCTTAGTGGTATTTACTCTGCCATTTACCTTCTTCTTAGTAGGCACAAAGATTGGTCCTGTTGCAGCATCTGTACCTCTGTCAATTACAGCTACAGTGTTCTTAGCAAGACTGATTGAGATTTCTTTAAAAGAAGTTGATGCAGGTGTGATTGAGGCTGCTTTGGCAACCGGTGCTAAAACCTCTCTTATCATCAGAAAAGTGCTGTTAGTAGAGGCTGCTCCTGGTATTGCTCGCGGTATTACAGTTACTTTTATCAGTTTAATCGGTTTCTCTGCAATGGCCGGCATGGTTGGCGGTGGTGGTATCGGTAACCTTGCTGTTCAGTACGGTTACTATAGATACGAAACCGGTATCATGATCTTTACTATTGTAGTTTTGGTATTTATTGTGCAGTTAGCTCAATATATCGGAGACTATGTTGCAAAGAAACTTACTCATTAAATAATCTATGTGGAGAGCTAAGACTCTCCATATTTTTTTAGAGCGCTTTATGAAAGATATAAAAAGTTTATTTGAAGGTAAGATCAAAGGTATTTTGGTTTTCGGTAAAGATATCGAAAGGAAATACCTTTCTGACTTTATAGGGGCTCGTGTAGGTCATGCTGATGTCTACGCAAGAGTTAAAGATGAAGATGATGTTCAGACCATCTTAAAGATTGCTTATGCCAATCGCTTAAACGTGGTAGTAAGAGGTGCAGGTACCAATCTTGCGGGCTCTACTATTCCTGATGGTGGCGTAGTTTTAGATGTCTCTGACATGAACCAGATCTTAGAGCTAGATGACGAAACTCTGACTGTGACAGTTCAGCCTGGTGTGATCTTACGTGATCTTATCGAATATGTTGAAAAAAGAGGTTACCTCTACGCACCTGATCCTGCTGAAAAAGGGGCTTCTATTGGAGGCAACGTTTCAACAAACGCAGGTGGCATGAGAGCTGTAAAGTACGGTGTAACCAGAAACTATGTACTAGCTTTAGATCTTTATAAGATTGATGGTACTAAAGTTCATTTAGGTGCTAAGACCTATAAGTTCTCAACAGGTTTAAATTTACAGCAGCTAGTAGTAGGCTCAGAAGGCACTTTAGGTGTTATCACCAAGATTGTCCTAAAGTTACTGCCATTACCTGAGTTTACCTTAAATACAGTCATTGCCTATGATTCCTTAAAGCAGGGGATCAGCAATGTTAATGTCATCTTTAAATCTCATCTTGATCCTACTGCAATTGAATTTGTGGAAAAGAAGGTTATTGCATACGGTGAGAAATACTTAAATAAGAGTTTCCCATGTCAAAATGCCAAGTCTTACCTTATCGTAGCTTTAGATGGCGATAAGAAGGGCGTATATGAGCGTTTTGAGAAACTAAAGGAAGTGGTTAAGGCTCATGGCGCAATTGATGTTATTCCTTTAGATGATGAAGCTGTAGCAAAGGATATCTGGGAGATCCGTGGCGCGATTGCCCGTGCTGTTAATGCCTCAGGTCCATGGGAACCTATTGATATTGTAGTTCCAATTAACAGAATCACAGATTTTGTGGACTATGTAAACGAATTAACCGAGAATGGCTCTCCACGTATCGTAGCCTTTGGTCATGCAGGTGACGGTAATGTTCATCTGTGTGTATTAAAAGATAATATAGCTGATGAAAAGTGGCCTGAAGTTCTGCACAATACAATGGAAAAACTCTATAAGAAGTCTTATGAGTTAGGCGGTGTAGTTTCAGGTGAACATGGTGTAGGTAAGGGCAAGCGTGACTTCTTCTTACAGAACACACCTGAAGAGTATAGAAGCTTAATGATAGGTGTTAAGAAGTCATTTGATGAGTTTAACCTGTTAAATCCACACAGTGGTTACGGTTTATAACTGTGACTGTTTATAACTGTAATAATGTTATTGTAAATAGAACTATTTATCGAGAATTATATGATCCAACTAAGTGAAAGAACCAAATACTTTACTGATTCTGTCATCAGACGTATGACTCGTGTATGTAATCAGTATGGCGCTGTAAATCTGTCTCAAGGCTTCCCTGACAATGATCCACCAAAACCTTTGATGGACAGATTAGAGAAAGTAGCTCACACAGGTCCTCATCAGTATGCAATTACCTGGGGTGCACCTAAGACCTTAGATGCTCTTGCCAAAAAGATTGAGCATTTCTCAGGTATTAAAGTAGATCCTCAGCAGGAGCTGTGTATCACTTGTGGTGGTACTGAGGCTATGATGTGTGCTGTTATGGCAACCATCAATCCAGGTGAAAAGATCGCTATCTTCTCACCATTCTATGAGAACTACGGTGCTGACTCTGTTCTCTGTGGAGCAACACCAATTTATGTACCTTTACATGTACCTGATTTCTCTTTTGATGAAAAAGAGCTTGAGAACGCTTTTAAAGAAGGCGCTAAGGCTTTGATCTTATGTAACCCATCCAATCCTTCAGGTAAGGTATTTACCCGTGATGAGTTACTTGCAATTGCCCGTATCGTTGAAAAGTACAATGCATTTGTTATTACAGATGAAGTATATGAGCACATCATCTTTGAGCCATATCATCACACCTACTTTGCAACATTACCAGGTATGAAAGACAGAACTGTAATGTGTAACTCTTTATCTAAGACTTACTCAATTACAGGCTGGCGCTTAGGCTATGTGTGCGCTCCTGCTTACGTAATGGACAGAGTTCGTAAGGTTCATGACTTCTTAACCGTAGGCGCTGCAGCTCCTCTACAGGAAGCTGTAATCGCAGGTTTAGAATTGCCTGATTCATACTATCAGGGCGTACGAGATCTTTTCACCCACAGAAAGAATATCTTCTGCAAGGGATTAGATGAGATTGGTCTTAAGTACTACGAGCCACAGGGTACATACTTTGTGATGGTAGATATCGGTGAGTTTGGTTATGAGTCAGATTATGACTTCTGTATCGATCTTGCTCGTGATGTTAAAGTAGGTGCTGTACCTGGTTCTTCATTCTTTAAAGAGCCTGTAAACAATTACATCAGATTACACTTTGCAAAATCTGATGAAACCTTACATGAGGCTTTAAATAACCTCTCTAAGATTAGAGAAATCATTAAAGTAAAGAAATAGTTGTACAGTACAGCTGTTGATGCATAAAGATAAAACCTCTGACCAAAAGTTGGAGGTTTATTTTTGCGTACTCAAAAGACACAAAAGCCTATTCAGATAATTTATGTTGTTGTGAATTATTTGAAATAAGGGGAGAAGTTTAGAGATGGTCGGTGATGTAGGGTTCGAACCTACGACCCTCTGGTCCCAAACCAGATGCGCTACCGGGCTGCGCTAATCACCGAACGAGGTGCATTATAAGGGGTTAATGTTGACCTTGTCAACAAATTGAAAAAATTTTTTTACTGTAGAGCTGATGTTAACAACATTACAGGGAATCTCTCGGTTATCTTGAAGGCTCTCTTTGAGAGCTTTCTTGTTCTGTATGCAGCTTACAGTTCTTTTAATTTTCAATGGATTGTTCCATTAACAAGAGTGATTTGGGGATTGACCACCTAAGAGCACACCTATTATTAATGGGAAAACCACAGCTTACAACGCACATTATTAGCATGGAATAATACTGCTCTCGAGAAATTAATGGTCAAGCTAAAGGATAACTCAATGTATGTGACCTGAATTGAACCTGTAGTGCATCAGAAAACAAATCTCAAAACAGATACTTTGATGATAAGAGATTAACTGTTTCTGACAATTTAGAGTAAGAACAAAATCAGATCTTAGGGTTAAAGTTACATAGAGAAAAATAAGAAGAGTATATGATACAATACACAAAGTTCCTTTTGGAACGAGGGTGATCCTAGAACAGGATCATCGGGAAGAATGATCTTGTATCTAGGATCGTGTTAATCACTTTAATAAGGAGTTTCTAAATGAAACTTTTATTTA
The DNA here is from genome assembly GCA_050873645.1 of Succinivibrio sp. Taxonomy (GTDB): domain Bacteria; phylum Pseudomonadota; class Gammaproteobacteria; order Enterobacterales; family Succinivibrionaceae; genus Succinivibrio. Next base: position 10,352 of record JBNMJE010000068.1, read on the forward strand.
TTGTGATGATCCTAGCTTTACTATTATGGTCAAACCCCGTATGGTAACCTAGGTTCATCCGTGGCAGGAGTTAGCGCTCCCGCCCTCCATCTAATTATAGATCAAATCTTTACTTTATCAAAAGTTACTTTTGTAAAAATCAAAAGAAACATCAAGTCAGCACATATTTTCTCCAATCAAAATAAGAGTACACTGCACTTTAAACTATATTAGATGATCTTCATTTTTTAGCTATAAGTCTTACATTACAAATTTCACCTTAAAACACTAAGAGTTTAATTTACTTGAATGCATTCGTCACGGTTATGTAATCATTCCTACTACCAATATCCTTAAAAGACATGAAGTCTTATTTAATATGACGGGGATTGATCCTGTAGTGCAGAATACAAAACTCAAAACAGATACTTTGAAGATGATAGGCGATTAACTGTTTCTGACAATTTTGTGTAAGAACAAAATCAGATCTTTGGGATAAAAGTAAGATTGAAAAAAATAAGAAGAGTATATGGTACAATACACGAAGTTCTTTTTGGAACGATGGTGATCCTAGTACTGGATCATCGGCAAATGATCTAGTATCTAGGATCGTGATAATCACTTTAATAAGGAGTTTCTAAATGAAACTTTTATTTATCGTGATGATCCTAGTTTTACTGTTATGGTCAGCAGCCGTATGGTAATCTAGGTTCATCAGAGGCAGGAGTTTGAGCTCCTGCCTTCTAACTAATTATAGATCAAATCTTTACTTTATCAAAAGTTACTTTTGTAAAAATCAAAAGAAACATCAAGTCACCACATTTTTTCTTCAATCAAAAATAAGAGTAACACAGCACTTTAGATTATATTCTAGAAACACTTGTTCTAGTTCATAGTTCTTACACTATATTTCTGACCTATCAAAAAATCGGAAATTTAGATTACTTTTTGAAATATAGGGCAAAGGTTCCGACAATTTTCAAAATCAAAAATGACTGTTTCTGAATGATTTTGTGTAAGAACAAAATATGACCCTAAGATCTCGGTCATAGTTCTTACACTATATTTTTAACCTGACAAAATTTCACCTAATTTAGTTTACATACTGAAATATCTGATAAAAGTTCCGACATTTTCCGAAAAAAACTTGATTTTTTCTTAAAATAGTGTAAGAATACACTTACATTATTTACATCAAATATCGGAATAGTATTTATGGATCTTAGCTCTGCTTATTCTGTTCTCAGTAACATCTATGCAAACTTTAGTAAGAAATCTGGTTG
>JBNMJE010000069.1:0-11564 GCA_050873645.1 Succinivibrio sp.
AGGCAAGAGATTCTGAATACGTTGCTGACTACTTAGGGCCAGAGAATTTAAGCCTATAAGATAAAAATGACCTGAAAGATTTTGCTCTTACAGGCCACTTAAAAGATTCAGATAAGATGTAAGCTATTACTTAGATTTTACTAAGAACTGTCTTACAACTTCATACATAGCAATACCAGCTGCTACAGAAACATTTAAAGACTCAACGCCTTTAGCCATAGGGATCTTAACAATAGCATCGCACTTTTCACGAGTTAAGTGACGCATACCACTCTCTTCAGAGCCCATTACTAAAGCAGTCTTCTTTTGGAAGTCATAGTCAAAGATAGTATCGGTAGCTTCACCTGCCATACCTACAACTTCAACATTGTGCTCCTGCATCATTTCAATGGTTCTTGCAAGATTGGTTACAGCAACAAATGGTACCTGCTCTGCTGCACCATCAGCTGTCTTTCTAGCGACAGGAGTTAATGAAGCTGACTTGTCCTTAGGAACAATCACAGCATCGGCACCTGCAGCCCAAGCAGAACGCATTGCAGCACCTAAATTTCTAGGATCAGTTACACCATCTAGAATTAAGAATAACTGCTTCTCATCTTCTAGCTTTTCTAATAACTCTTCTAAGAAACGCTCATCCTTAGGAGGTGTTGCAATAACCTCTAACACGATGCCCTGATGAACACCATTGTCAGTCTTCTCATCGAGGCTGTGGCGCATTGCAACCTGAGGTCTAATACCTACAGATAAAAGCTTCTGCTCAATCTGACGAATTCTCTTGTCGTCCTCACGACCTTTTACAACCCAAGCTGCAGTGATCTTCTCAGGACTGGTCTCAATTGCAGTTAAAGCTGCATTGATACCGTAAATAATTTCTCTTGCGCGGCTCTTTTTCTGATTAACAAACATTATTTTTACCTTTTTTACTCTTTGATTTCTTCTTGCCTTTCTTAGGGAATTTAATCTGTCCCATATTCACAGCGGTTCCATATGGGTTTGAGATGTACTCTTTTTCGAGTGAAGCAGAGTTACCCTTCTTAGCTACTTTTCTTTGTACTTTGTCCTCATCACTTGCAACTCTTGAAGATGAGATGTCGGCAAGATTTTTTAGGATCTTCTCTTTATCAGAATGCGGTGCATTTTGACTGATTTTTTGACGTTTTGCAACTAATGAATCGCGCTCTTTTTTCAGATACATAAGCTCTTTCTTACTCATAGTATCTGGTCTTAAATCGATCTTGTGCTCTTCTTCGTTGACGCCTGATACAACTACTCTAATCTTCTTACCTACAGCATAAACTTCACCACGGTTTGAGACTAAAGTCTGAGTACGTTCATCAAATGACATGTAACTGTCAAAATTACCAATGTAGATCATGCCATCTACACCATAATCATCTAAGTGAACAAAGACACCAAACTTTGTACATGCTGTAACAGTACCGTTAACTACTTCACCTATAAATTTCTCCATATAGATGCAGGCTAGAGTACCATCAACCTCGTGTTCTGCTGTATCTGCGGCAATTTCTCTGTCAGTACACTTTACACCTAATGCTACAAGTTCAGCCTTAGTGTATGAGCGAGAACCAATTCTGCCCCAGTCATGTTTCTGCTCTTTTTCTAACAGATACTTAATTACACGGTGTAACTGTAAATCAGCATAACGTCTGATTGGGGAGGTAAAGTGAGCATACTTCTCTAAAGCCAGACCAAAGTGACCGATGTTATCAGGGCTGTACTCTGCCTTTGACATACTGCGTAAAATCAACTCATTGATGATCTTAGCGTCTTCACGACCTGCAACAGAGTCTGCTAACATCATATAGTCTTTTGAGGTTGGGCTATCACCACCCTTTAGTGACAGACCAAAGCGGGCTAACTGATTTACCAATAGGCCTAACTTTTTCTCCATAGGCTTTGCATGAACTCTGTATAGAGTCTGAGCCTGATGCTCTGCTACAAAGGTAGCTGCAGCTACGTTAGCTGCAATCATGCACTCTTCAATTAACTTATGAGCATCATTTCTCTCTAAAGGTTTAACACCTTCAATTTCCATGTTCTCATTGAACACAAAGTGTAATTCTTCACTTTCAACAGAAATACCACCACGGTTGCGACGGTCTTTCTTGAAAGCCTGATAGAGGTTATAAAGCTCTTTTACATCATCCATTACAGACTTGTGTTCTTCAAAGATAACGGTACCTTCTGAAATCATCTGCCAGGCTTCTGTATAAGTAAGTCTTGCATGTGATCTCATTACGGCAGGATAGAACTTATAAGACTCAATCTTACCTACTTTGCTGATTACCATTTCACAAGTCATACACAGTCTGTCAACATCAGGATTTAATGAGCAGATACCGTTTGACAGTTTCTCTGGCAACATTGGAATTACAAAGTTAGGGAAATAGCAGCTGTTGCAACGGTTAACAGCTTCCTTATCTAAAAGAGTACCTGGTTTTACATAGTAAGAAACATCAGCAATAGATACGAATAATCTCCAACCTGTACCTTCTTTCTTACAGTAAACAGCATCATCAAAGTCTCGAGCATCCTCACCATCGATGGTAACTAATGGGATATCTCTTAAATCCACTCTGCCATGGATGTCTTTAGCTGAAACTTCATTAGGAATTCTTGATAAAGACTTGATGAGGTTATCAGGCCAGATATGAGGAATATCATTACGTAAAACAGCCATGACAATGATGTTGTTAAGATTACCGATATCTTTTACAACTTCACGGGTCTTTACTAAGAAACGGTTTAGACCTACACGTTTTACAATCTGAGCAATAACTACATCACCTGATTTTGCCTCACCTAAATCTGAATCTGAGGCAAAGTCAAAGAACATCTCTTTTAAGTTAGCTTCATCGGGCATTAAAGAGGCTTTCTTTTTGCCAAAGAGCATAATTCTGCCTAAAACACACTGACGGACTTTAGTTAAGTTCTTAACAAAAGCTACGTCACTGGACTTGGTGATTACAGCTTCTACCTCATCGTTAGGCATAATCACTAAATCAGTGTTCAAATGGTATTCTTTACCAGTCTCATCTGCGATGACATAGCTGTAATGTTTTACATCATCAATACCTTTTAAAAGAGGATTTTCAACAGCTCTTACTTTTGCGGTAATGATCTTAACTTCACTAGGTACAGCATAAACTTTCTTATCGCAGATCTGTACTAATGAGCCTTTGGCAACCAAATCATCTAAGGTGTTGTAGTAATCATCAACTTTGTATCTGCTTACATCACCTTTAAAGCCTACTGATCCTAGTAAACTTGCGCACAGTCCAAAGTTGCTGTTTTTTGAAAAGTCTAATTGATACAAGGCTGCAACAGCATATAGAGCTACTCTAAAATCGCCTTCAATTTTGCCTTGTGGAGCAGATTTTAATGATAGAAGAGAGGTTAATCTCTGTTTCTCGGTATTCAGGTTCATATTTATGTCCTTAAGAGGAACGATCCTCTGCTCTAGAAATCTCTGCAGATTTCGTTATAAATTCTTTATAAGTCTTAATGTTAGTTAACTATTGTTAGTTCAATTATAGGTGATAGTTTTAGCTTTTAAGTGTCATTGCGTGCAATTTTGAACATTTATTTTTAATATGCACGTTTTTTAAAGTTCTAGACTTGCTTTACTTGAACTGTTTTAAAAGACAGGATTACAGCTGTCTGTAACGTTACATCCAAGTGTAACGTTACACTTGACTGTAATCTTAACTTTCTCTGACATTACACTTTTCTGTATGATTACACTTTTCAGTAACATTACACCTACCTGTAACATTACACCTTACTGTAACGTGTAACTACAAGAACAACTCTAGGATGTCATTTAACATCCAGCGCCCTTTTTCGGTTAAAGAATAACCTGTATTTGAAAACTGTAAAAGCCCTTCGTCTTTAGCTTTTTTTAACTTTTCTTTTACGATTGAGAAATTAAGAGAGGTAGTTTTCTCAAACTCTTCATATTGAGTTTCATCAAAAACTCTTAAACGGTTTAACATAAATTCAAAAGGTAAATCAGACTTTTTAACTTCAAAAAAGTTGTCTTTGTGTGAATTTACGTCATTTATATAAGCTTTTGGCTCTTCTAAATTGCCTCGTCTTAAAGTCTTATCCCCTATTTTTATCTTAGAATGAGCTCCTGCTCCAATTCCCAGATAGTCATAGAAAAACCAATAGTTAATATTGTTCTGACAGCGTTTATCTTTGGTATAACCTGAGACCTCATAGCGCTTATATCCTAATTCTTTTAAAAGCATAAAACCCTGTTCTTCAATTGAAGCTAAACAGTCTTCATCAGGTAACTTTGGAGGATGAGATCCAAAATAGGTATCCTCTTCTAAGGTTAGCTCATACCAGGATAAATGGTTACAGCCTAAACTTGCAGCTGTTTTAAGATCAGCTAAGGCCTTTTGTGTAGTCTGTTCAGGCAGACCATGCATGATATCAATATTAAAATTGTCAAAACCTGCTTTGACTACATTTTCACAAGCTTCAATTGCAGCTTTTGAGTCATGAATTCTACCTAAAAGCTTTAACTCTCTATCATCAAAGCTCTGTACACCTAAACTTATTCTGTTAATACCTAAGTTACGGTAAGCCTTTAATGTATCAAGGTTAACGGTACCAGGATTTGCTTCCATCGAGATTTCACAATCGTCTTTACAATATGGCAAGATCTCTTTTAAGAGCTTTTCCATAAGAGTAGGTGGAAACAAAGATGGAGTACCACCACCAAAATAGACAGCATTAAAGCGTCTTTCTGAGAGTAACTTTAGATTATCTTTAAAATCTAAAATTAAAGCATTTAGGTATGACTCATCAGTGCATACGCTTTTATTCTTTGGATAAGAATTAAAGTCACAGTAAGGACACTTACGTATGCACCAAGGATAATGAATATATAAACTTACAGGCAGCAAATCTGTCATGAAAGATTGTGCTCTAACTTATAGGTTAATGCCTGTAGTGCTCTGCCTCTGTGTGAGATTAAGTTCTTAATCTGAGGAGGTAACTGAGCTGCAGTGCAGTTTCTTCCAGTTACAACAAATAAAGGATCATAGCCAAAGCCTTCTGAACCTACTTCCTTGTGACCTATAGAACCTTCCCATGAGGCTAAAACTGTAAGTGGCACAGGATCATCGCCATGACGAACTAAGCATAAGGCACAATAGTATCTGGCAGTTCTCTTGCCGTCAGGTACATTCTTTAACTCTTCTAGTAACTTCTTGTTATTTGCTTTGTCATCGCCATGAGTACCAGCATAACGGGCAGAATAAATGCCAGGAGCTCCATTTAGAGCATCTACAGCGAGACCAGAGTCATCTGCTAACGCCCATAAGCCTGACTTTTCACTGGCATATCTTGCTTTGATAAAGGCATTTTCTAAAAAGCTCTTACCATTCTCTTCAGGAGAATCAATGCCAAGTTCTTTTTGTAGAACTATCTTAAAACCTAGTGGCTCTAAAATTGCGCGAAACTCTCTAGCTTTCCCCTCGTTTCCTGAAGCTAGAACCAATGTTTTTTCCATAAAAACTAATGACCTTTTTTCAAATAAATTTCGAACTAGTCTTCGATTTTAATTTTCTCTTTTAACTTTTCTTCTAACCAAGTTAAAAGCTCAAATCTATTTTTTGTTTAACTTTCTTAATGCTTCCTGTGCTGCCTGAGTAATTACAGTTTCAGCTGACAAGTTAAAGAAAGAATACTGAGCTAAAGTATCTACTGTTAACTCATTTTCCATAGCTAAAGCTAAAAGCTGAGCTATCTTATCACCTTTGAAGGCGCAAAGTTCTGCACCTAAGATTTTATGAGTTTTAACTGAGGTATAAATACTTAGGATACCACCATCTTCTCTTAGGCCTCTAAAGTGTCCTTGAGACAGTCTTACCTCGGTAGTTATAAAGGTATCTCCTGTAGCACGAGCATAATCACGCATCTCATTTAGTGTTTTACCTGCAATTGCAAGTACAGGATCTGTAAACACAATGTCTACGCGGACTTGAGAACGGCGCTTTGATAAATTTGGGTAATTTGCTGCATTTGCGCCAGCATCACGACCTTCAGAGAGTGCAATTGAAGATAAGTGCTCAGCATGACATACATCACCTGCTGCAAAGATATTTTCAACTGTAGTTTGCAGAGTTTTTGGATCAACGTTAATACATCCTGTTCTATCTAACTTCACACCAATATTCTGTAAGTTCATGCCACCTACATTTGGAATTCTGTCAGTTGCTGCCACTACACTCTGCATATGCAGATAGTTCTCATAACCACGATCATCAATGTAATAGATGGCATAGCCCTGATCAGCTTCATCTTCCATTGAAGTGATAAATGTATCTACATATAGATTAAATCTTGAGGATAACATCTGATGAGCTACAGTTAAGATAGAGTCATCTGTTAATGACCACAATTTTCTCTGACCGAAAACAGCTACATCTACACCTAAATAAGATAGAGCCTGACCTAACTCAAGACCTACTTTAGAACTGCCAAATACAGCTACTGATTTTGGTAGCTTTTCTAATTCAAAAAATTCATTGGTAGTTAAGATGTTTTTAAGACGTGACTGCTCATAAGTGACAAGAGGAGATGAACCTGTAGCAATAACAGCAGTCTTAAAAGAGATCTCAATACAGTCATCTACAATCACAGTATGAGTATCAACAAATTTTGCCTTACCTCTGATTCTTTTACTCTCGGGAATACGGTACATAAAAGACAGTACCTCAGAGGTAGCTCTAGCTCTTACAGCTCGTAATGAAACCATTACATTTGAGGTATCAGGCTGTACTTTTGAAGCAAAGGTAATACCACATTCATCAAGACTTTCGATTGCATGTAAAGACTGACCTGCTGACATTAGTAAAGACACAGGAAGCTCACCTGATCTCTGAGCTGTAGTACCTAAAGGACCAGAATCTACAATGACGCAATCTAATCCATCTTTTACAGCACTTTTGTAAGCTTCAATACCTGCAGTACCTGCACCTATAATTAAGGTTTGGCACTCTACCTTTCTAACATCCATGCTTAAACATCCATGCGCTAGTCTTTATCTTCTAAGAGAATGTCCTTGTGATCGAGTCTCTCAATTTAAATAACGTTCTCAATGTAGATAAATTAGCACAAATACACCGATGATTGTAGTAGTTGTATAACTGAGAATGTATGGTGCATTGAAAAGACTCAAACTTGCTTCCACTTCTTTACATTGATTTGATGACTATGATCTTACGAAGATTACGCTATTACAAATTCTGTACCCTTACACACTCTGTACTCTTACAAATACTGAACTATTAAAAGTTGCACTTCCACTTTTACAAAATTCACCTTTGCATTTGTTAGAATAGAGCATTAACAAATTTGCCTGTTTAAGGCTAAAAATAAGAGTTCTACCTCATTTATATTTGGCTTATATATTCGACTTACATTTATGAACTATTCAGAAATTCAAAACTACAAAGGCTTAATCTTTGATCTTGATGGTACCTTAATCAATTCCATGCCTTACCATGCATTAGCTTGGAAGCAAGTTGCCAACGAACATGGCTTTGATATAGATATTAAAGATATCTATGCAATGGGAGGCTCTGCTAGCCGTGATATTGCAGCCTTTTATAAAAACAAAGGCGAGCCTGTAGGTGATATCGATGAATATGTAAAAAGAAAGATTGCTATCTTTCAGGAGAACATCCCAAAGATTGAAGTTTTCGACAGGATCTTTAATGAGTTAAAAGAAGCTAAAACTCAAGGTATAAAGATTGCCATCGGTACTGGCACCAGAACAGCTAATGCAAACAGAATTTTAAAAGAAAAAGGTCTATTAGATTATATTGACGCATTAGTTACAGCTGATGATGTAACACATCATAAACCTAATCCTGATACCTTTTTAGTAGCAGCTAAAAGATTAGAACTCTCACCTAAAGACTGTCTTGTGTTTGAAGATGGCCAATTAGGAATTAAGGCAGCACTTCGTGGTGGCTTTGATTGCATTGAAGTAAAAGACAATGAAATGATCAATTACTTTGAGTTTGATAGATAAAGCTAAGCTTAAAAAAGACTAACTAGAAAAGAAAACTTTTGAGAAAGTAAATGAACAGGTGACTTTAAAGGTCACCTGTTTTTTTTTATAGATTTTGGACGTAATTAACCGATGTAATCTACGTGTCTTTCTGGAAGGGTTACGCCATCATCACCTGACTGCTGTGAGTCCCCTCTTAAAGGACGTGACATACCAGGAGCTGCAGGCTCAAAACCTCTATGGAAAGAAGGCTTGTGCAGAGGTGAACCATGAACAGGAGCACCTTCAGGTTTCTTAATGGTGATAGTTGAGATCTTATCTTTATAGATCATCTGCTGATGACGCTTTACATCAGTAATGCTGATGGTAAATGCATCAAAAGCACTTACTAAACCTTCAAACTTAACACCTGTGATTAAAAAGATACTTACTGGAGTTCTGCTCTCCATTAACCACTTTAAGGCTGCATTCTGACCTTTGCCCTGAACAAAAGCTGAAACCATTCCCTTTTGTCTATCGCGACTACGATTTGGTCTGTTTGATCTATTCTGACGTGGACCGCCATGGAAACCAGGCTTGCTTGGCTTGAAGAACTTACGTTCTCCGCTTCTATTATTATTAAATTCTTCCACAATATACGCTCTAAAACGTTCTGATATGATGCGCTCAAATTTGCCTTTCAAGGCTAAAAATAAATGATTGCGTTTGATGTGTCTAATGTAGCATGAAAAAGAGTTCAAAGAAACGCTTATTGTGCAAACTTGACTCTTTTTTGAGGAATACATACAGGAGAATGTAAATAACCTTGAGTTAAAGCTATTCTCAAAACACAAATCAGACTATACAGGATTTTAAACTAATTAACCAATATGGAGCGTTAGAGAAAGGTATTTAAAGAATTGATTTAAGAGAAAACAGAACAGGGAGAAACAATTGTGCAAGCTCAATTAAGAGCCGCACAATTTAGACAAACATTAAAGAAACGTGAAAACGTTAGTTAGGCAAATATAAGACTAAGCCTTCTGAGCTTCATCAAGCAGTAAACCTGTTAGACGAAGATCAAGACCTAATACAGATAAAGCTTTAATGTAATGGCCCATAGAAACAGAAGGAAGACCATCCTCAATAGAACCTAAAGTTACACGGGTTGTATCCATTAACTCGGCCATTGAAGTTGCGGTGATACCTTTTTTAATGCGGGCTGTTTTGATACCTTTGCCAAGCTTGCGCAAGGCACCCTCTGCGGCTGCAGATAATTGAATTTGTTTTTTCATATAGTTTATAACTTTCAAGTTTTTCTAAGGTGATGACATATCTCATGAACGATAAAGAGACATGTCTGTTTTTTTTGTGGTTATATTTTACAAATTATTAGTACCAATTATCAATAAATTTTACAAACATTTTGAATATTTTTGTTTAATAGGATGATGCATATTTTTGCATGTTTTTGAAAATATCTGTTTTATTCTGAAGGTTAATAGAATATGATGTATATCAGATTATACACAAGTTAGCCTAAACTAATTTGGTGCAAAATGTTTATTTAAGTGCATTTAACCAAAACACCTTATCTATTTAACATAGCCACGTATAATTCAATTAAGCACATAATAATAATTTTATAATCCAACTAATATCGAGGCCCCAACAACAATCTACAAACAGTATTTTATAGAGAGGCCCATTATGGCTATATTTAATAATCTTACCTTTAGACATAAAATTGTCGGAAGCTTTGTCATCCTAATCTTACTCACAGCAATTCTTGTTGCCTCATCAGTATTTAAGATATCTAGCACTCGCCAGATCACCGTAGATAAAATTGAAGCACTTAACGTTCGCTATGAAAGAACTAGAGTAGCTTTAGATTCATTTTACAATTTACATTTTTTAGTCAGAAAGATTGTAACTGACAAAGAAAACAGCGAAGTTTACATTTCAGACTCTCAGGGCTTTATTGATAAAGCTACTAAAGCAGTTGATGCATTGCAAATGGCTCGCTTTCCAAAAGAGATCGGCGCTATTAAAAGTAACGCTAAAGAGTACATTGAGACCTTTAACGGCATGTTAATTCCTGCTATAAGACGCAATGACATAAACCTTGCAAGAAACATCGTTTTAGGACCAATGAACCAGAACTTTCTGTCTATCTGCTCTAACATGACTATTGTTAACGGTAACCAGATCAGAGAGTCAAAGACAGCTATCAGCTCTATTAAGAGCTATGGTACCTATGTAACCATCTTTAGCTGTACTGCAATCGAGATCTTAATTGCAATTATCTTTACCTACTATATTCCTACAAGCTTATCTAAGCGTATTAAGAATATCGCAGCTATCGCTAAAAAGATCGCTTCAGGTGATATGCGTGACAAGGTTGTTTCCACAAGAAAGGATGAGCTAAAACCTTTAGCTGACTCTTTAGAGGATATGAGACAGGTATGGCAGAAAGACATTGCCTCCATTGTCAACGTAACTAACAGCTTAGGTAAAGTAATCGATGAATTATCTGATGCCTCAGATAAGATTGGTGATACTGCTGAGGATAACCAAAACCGCGCAATTACAGTTGCAGCAGCATCTGATGAGATGGTATCAACCACTCAGGATATTGCAAGTAACTGTGAAAAGGCTTCAGCTACAGCTGAGGAATCAACCCAAGCTACAACTGAAGGTGTAAGCAAAGTTCAATCAATCATTGATAAGATTGAAAGTCAGGTTAATAAATCAAAGGCTGATGCAGAATTAGTTCAAAACTTAGCAGCTCAAGCTCAAAAGATCGGCTCAATTGTGCAAACTATTGATGAGATTGCATCACAAACTAACTTGTTAGCACTAAATGCTGCAATTGAAGCTGCTCGTGCTGGTGAAGCTGGTAAAGGCTTTGCGGTGGTAGCAGATGAGGTAAGAGCTCTGGCATCTAGAACCTCGACTTCAACTCAAGAGATCACCCGCATGGTAAGCAGTGTACAAAGCGATGCTAAAGACGCTGATGATGCAATGCAGGTATCTGTTAAGGTAATGGATGCTCTGTCTGAGGAAAGCTCATTAATTGAGCAAATTCTAAACGACTTAACTAATAAGGTTAACGAGGTATCAGGTCAGATCTCTCAAATTGCAACCGCAGCCGAACAGCAAACAGTTGCTACATCTGAGATCTCTTCAAACATGAAGAGCATTACCGATGGCTCTAAGTCATTGCATGAGGCAATTACTGATATCGATGGAGACATTAAGGACTCTAACGAGCAGGTGGTAAACCTCATGAACATGGTTGCTGAGTTCAAGGTTTAAACCTGAATTGAAAGAATAAAAATCAATCAAACATAGAGTAAAGGCGCAGATCGAAAGGTCTGCGTTTTTTTTTGTGACGTACAACCCTAAGATCTCGGTCATAGTTCTTACACTATATTTTTAACCTGACAAAATTTCACCTAATTTAGTTTACATACTGAAATATCTGATAAAAGTTCCGACATTTTCCGAAATAAAACTTGATTTTTTCTTA
>JBNMJE010000070.1:0-11378 GCA_050873645.1 Succinivibrio sp.
CATAGAGCTAACAGATCCATGCAGATCCACCAAGGATCGATGCAAGCAAAAGATGACAAAACAGTCTCCCCAAAACAAACTCCTCTGTAATCGCAAAATTATGGCTAAATATGCCATGTTTTAAGCTAAAAACAGAAAAAAAGGCTTTGATGTAATAATGAGATATTAGTCACACTGATTTTTTTAAGAGCATGGTGAGTTGCAAGAACTCATCGTTTTATAAATTTACCCATCACAAATTAAATTTTGTGGTGGGGTTCTGAATAGTTACAATAATTCTAAAAATAAAATAATGACAATAAAAATAGAATTTTGACAAAAAGAACCTTTACTTCTATCTATAATTTTTTATGTCAAACAAATAAAAATCTGAAAAATATTCAGATTTAAAACATAAGAGAGATAGGAGTTTCCGATGAAGTTATCAAAATTCTGCGCATCAATTGCTATGGTAATGGCTGCTTCAACATTAGCATCTTCAGCAAACGCTGCAGATACTGCAAAACGTTTAAGCGGTGGTGGTTCAAATATCATGTACGTAATCACCCCATCACATTCAAACCCATTCTTTAAGACAGAGGCCGAGGTTGCTGCTAAGACTGCTAAAGATCTTGGCTATACCGTAAAGATGGTTTCACACGACGATAGCCCTGTAAAACAGTCAGAACTATTCGAAACTGCTATTTCTGATAAAGCAGCTGCAATTATCTGCGATAACGCAGGTGCAGATGCTACTGTTGCTGCTGTAAAGAGAGCATATGACAACAATATTCCAACATTCTTGATTGACCGTGAGATTAACGAGCAAGGTATTGCTGTAGCTCAGATTGTTGCAAACAACTATCAAGGTGCTAAGGGCGCTGCTGAAGTATTCGTAGAAGAGATGGAAGAAGAAGGCGAATACGCAGAGTTATTTGGTATTGACTCAGATACTAATGCAAAGACCAGATCAACTGCTTTCCATGAGGTTATTGACCAGTATCCAGATATGAAGATGGTTGCTGTACAGACAGCAAACTGGGATCAGAATATGGCTTACTCAAAGATGGAAACCATTTTACAGTCTTATCCTAACTTAAAGGGTGTTATCTCTGGTAACGACAACATGGCTGTAGGTGCAGCTGCTGCTATTAAAGCTGCTGGTAAGACCTTAAAGATCATCGGTGTTGACGGTTCTAACGATGCTCGTGATGAGATCATCGCAGGTAACATGACTGCTACTGCAATGCAGCCTGCTGCTCTAATTGCTGAAATGGCTGTAAAACAGGCAGATCAGTACTTAAAGACTGGCACAACCGGTAAGAGCGAAAAGCAGCTTATTGATTGTGTAATCATCACCAAAGATAACGCTAAGAAGTTAAACAACTTCTCTATCTCCAAGTAAGTAAACACGGTGCGCCACGGTTCTGTGGCGCATCTTAAGTAAATTATAAAAACCTGTTTTTTAAGGACAGAAGGCTATTTTTGTCTCAAAAAAAGGAGTTCATCATGTCAAAAGGTCGCATTGTAGGTGCTGTTATAGCTGTTTTAGTAGTGATTTATGCAGCATTGAGTGCAACTGTAGTTAAAGAAGGTCAGGAAGCTACCTTAACTGGTGAAGTTGCTTTTGATCCTACCACTGTTGCAACTAAGTTCTGGGAAGAAAAGTCAGCTGAGTATTTTGAAGCAAATGCTGTTGATTTAGATCAGTTACTAACAGAAGCAAACGGTGATTTTTCAAGTGTTGCTGCTAAGTATGGTCACTATTCAATGGGTGATCAGGGCGAACTTTCATTCATCGTAAAAGGTACTGGTACTGTTGATACCGTAAAGAACAAGTTACGTTCAGGCTATATCGCATTTACCCTTGATGGAAATCCAACAGATGTTAAGACCAGATTACAAATCGGTCCTGTTTACAAAGGTTCTGCAGTTAGAGATTCAATAAGCCTAATTAGCTACAAAGATTACAAAAACCAAATTGAATGGGCTGAAGTATCAGTTGCATTCCACAACCTAATTACCAAGGAAATCTTAAGCCAAATTGATATGAATACTCTTGAAGGCAAAAAGATTGAGTTTACTGGTTGCTTTACAGTTGCAAGAGCAGATCTGCTTCAGATTACACCTGTAAAACTATCAGTTAAGTAGTGGGAGTTGACAATGAGCAACGAGAACGAAGAGATTTATTTACATGCCGAGAAGATAGACAAGATCTATCCTGGCACTAAAGCGCTTGATCAGGTTTCTTTCGATATCAAACGTGGCAAGGTAAATGTTCTTATCGGTGAGAATGGTGCTGGTAAGTCAACCTTGATGCGTATCATCGCTGGTATTGAAAAACCATCAGCAGGCAAGCTTTATCTTCAGGGAAAGGAAGTTGAGTTTAATTCAACGGTAGATGCAAGAGCTCACGGTATTGCCATCATTCACCAGGAGTTATGCCTGTTCCCTAATATGACAGTTTTCCAGAACTTGTTTATGGCATCTGAGAGAACCAAAGGTGGTGTCTTAGATGATGCTGAACACAGAAAGTTAGCAAAACAGGTTTTAGCAAGACTTAACTACCCAATCGATCCTGACACTATGGTAGGTGATCTACGTGTAGGTCAGCAGCAGATGATTGAGATTGCAAGAAATCTTCTGATCCCAAATCTTAAGATTTTAATCATGGATGAGCCTACATCATCACTGTCAGAGCAGGAAGTTGATGTGCTGTTCAACATCATGAGAGAACTTACTGCAACAGGTATTTCTATTGTGTACATCTCTCACCGTCTAGAAGAGTTAATGCGTATCGGAGACTTCGTTACAATCTTCCGCGACGGTAAGTTAGTTGCAGATGCTGCTGTAAAAGACATTGATGTGCCTTGGATTGTTAAGCAGATGGTAGGCGAAGGTAAGAGCTACCCTAAACGTGATGTTGCTGTTGATTGGGACAAGCAAGAGAACGTTTTAGAGGTAAAGAACCTATCTCTTCCAAAGAACGGTGGTGGCTACCTACTAAACAATGTTTCTTTCAACCTAAAGAAAGGTGAAATCTTAGGTATCTATGGTCTTCTAGGTGCAGGTAGAACTGAGATCTTTGAATGCATCATGGGTATGAGGCCAAACCATACAGGTGACATCATTTTAAACGGCAAAAAGATTGAGATTCAATCAGTAGCTGATCAGATTGATAAAGGTTTTGCTTGGCTCCCTGAAGATAGACAGAGAGAAGGTTTGGTTCAAACCATGAGTATTGCTAAGAACATTGCTCTGTCAAACATCGGTAAGTACACCAATCCTTTAGGCCTTATTGATAAGAGTAAGGAAGATGCAGCAGAAGCTGAAATGATTAAGGATGTTCATATCAAGGTAGCAGATAAGGATCTTCCAATTCTATCTTTATCTGGCGGTAACCAGCAGAAGGTAGTTTTTGCAAAAGGTGCTTTGACTAATCCTCAGATCATGCTTTTGGATGAGCCTTCACGTGGTATTGATATTGGCGCTAAGACAGAAATCTTCCACCTTATTTACCAGTATGCAAAGAGAGGTGTTTCTTTACTAGTTATTTCATCAGAACTTGAAGAAATTATCGCTATTGCAGACAGGATCTTGGTTCTATCAAACGGTATTAAGACAGCAGAGTTAACCGGTGATGATATTACTCAGGACAACTTGGTAAAAGCTTCATACATGGGCCATAAGGCAAACTAAGGTATTTGGAGAATTAAAAAATGAATAAAAATGATGTAATCATGACAATCCTTAAAGGTCGTACCTTAATTGTGCTGACCTTGTTAGTGATCTTCTTCTCATTGGCTAGTGAATCATTCTTCACCAGCCAGTCATTACTGTTAATTGCAAAGCACGTAGCTTTATACGGTATCTTAGGTATCGGTATGACCTATGTGTTGGTAACTGGCGGTATTGATTTGTCTGTAGGCTCTGTAGTTGGTCTGTCAGGCATGGTAGCAGGTTTACTTATCAATCATGGTTTTACCATCTTCGGTTACACCATCTACTTCTCAGTTCCTGTAATTGTTCTGATTGCTGTTGCAATCGGTGTAATTGTAGGTGCAATTAACGGTCTTATCATCACCAAGTTTGCAGTAGCTCCATTCATTGCAACCTTAGGCATGATGTACATCGCTCGTGGTGCTGCAAACTTAACTTCAAACGGTGCAACCTTCCCTAACCTGGTTGGTAAAGAGGCATTAGGCAACACTGGTTTTGAAATCTTTGGTCGTGACATTGGTGGTTTCCCTGTTGCTGTAATGATTCTGATTGTGATTGCAATTATCGCTGCAGTAATCCTACGTAAGACCCCATTTGGCTGGCACATCTTAGCAATCGGTGGTAACGAGCGCGCAGCTAAGCTATCAGGTGTTCATGTAGATAACGACAAGATCTATGTATACATGTTCTCAGGTGCTTGCGCAGCTATCGTAGGTATCATCGCAACTTCTCAGTTAGTAGCATCTCACCCAATGACTGGTAACACTTGGGAAATGAATGCTATCGCAGCCGCAGTATTAGGCGGTACTTCCCTGATGGGTGGTGTTGGTACCATCGTTGGTACTGTTATCGGTGCTTTCATTATCGGTGTTATCTCAGACGGTATGGTTATGTGCGGTGTTTCTGAGTTCTGGCAGATGATTATCAAGGGGTTGGTAATCGTATTAGCTGTAATCATTGACCAGTATCAGCGCGCTCTACAGGCTCGTATGGCACTACAGGCACGTAACGAGAATAAGTAAGGGGGATTTAGAGGATGTTCTTTAGAGAAAAAGGCGAGGCCATCCTCGCCGCCCTAAGCGGAAAGGTTATTTCAATTGCTGATGTTGATAGCCCTATTTTTGCAGGCAAGGTTGTAGGTGACGGTGTAGCAATTATTCCTACAGATGATACAGCCCTATCACCTATCTCTGGAGTGATTTCCTTTGTTGGAGAGCAAAAGCACTCATTTGGTATTACAGGTTATGACGGAGTGGAGATCTTAATCCACTTAGGAATAGGCACTGTAGCTCTAAATGGTGAAGGCTTTGAACCTATGGTTTCAAAAGGAGATCAGGTAGTAGCAGGACAGCCTATCTGTAAGGTTAACTGGGAGACTATAAAAGCTCACAACATGGATACAACATCTCCTGTGATTATCACCTCAAGCTCAATGGATAACATTAAGCGTTTAACCATCACAGAAGGTCAAGTACAGGCTGGTAAGTCAGTTTGCATGAGATACATAAACAAATAATAAAACTACATAGTTAAAAAACTATAAGGAAAGACATCATGACAGCTCATATTAAATTAGGTTTTGTTCCAACTCGTCGTAGTGTTTTTAGTGCTCCAGATGCATTGAAATATCGCGATTTGACAGCAAAAAGATTGACTGAATTGGGGGTCGATTTTGTAGATATCACTGATATCAATGACGAAGGTCTTCTATTTGCTGATGAGGACGTGCAGAAGATTGCTGATAAATTCCGCAAAGAAAAAGTAGATGGAATTATTTTAGCTCACTGCAATTTCGGAACAGAATATGTCTGCGCAAGATTGGCAAAGGAACTTAACTTGCCAGTTCTATTGTGGGGTCCTTTAGATGAGCGTCCACTTCCTGATGGAAGACGTTTACGTGATACTCAGTGTGGTTTGTTTGCTACCGGTAAAGTATTACGTCGTTTTAATGTCAAATTCACCTATTTAACCAACTGCAGATTATCAGATCCCGTATTTGAGCGCGGTATTCATGACTTTGAAGCAGTATGTAACGTTGTAAGAACCTTTAGACATATCAGAATTCTACAGATGGGCCCACGTCCATTCGATTTCTGGACAACTATGTGCAACGAAGGCGAGTTATTAGAGAAATTCAATATCCAGTTATCTCCTATTCCTCTATCCGAGTTAGTTGCAGAAGTTCGTCGTATTGAAAAGGCAAATGAAGCTCAAGAGGAATTACAGTTCTTACAAGATAACACTGTAATTAAGATTGCAAAACCTAAGGTAGCAACAGTTGCAGCTTTAGCTCATGCCATGAAGAATCTTGTGGATAAGTACGGTTGCAATGCTGGTGCTATTCAGTGCTGGACTGCCCTGCAAGGTGAGTTAGGCATTATGCCATGTGCAGCTAATGCAATCTTAAATGACATGGGTATTCCTGTTGTTTGTGAGACAGATATCCATGGCGCTATCACCGCTTTATTAGCAGAAGCAGCTGTAATGAACAGAAGCAGAGGCTTCTTTGCTGACTGGACCGTTCGTCATCCAGATAATCCAAATGGAGAGTTATTACAGCACTGTGGCCCATGGCCATTCTCAGTTGCTAAAGAAAAGCCTGAACTTACTTGCCCAATTGCTTTCCCTGATGAAGGTTCATTATCAGCTGAGGCAAAACCAGGTAACAAACTTACCTTAACTCGTTTTGATGGTGATAACGGTGAGTACTCATTGCTTTTAGGTAATGCTAAGAGTGTTGAAGGTCCAAAGATTTTAGGTACCTACATGTGGGTTGAGGTTGAGAACATTAAGCGTCTTGAAGAGAAGATTGTTACCGGCCCATATATCCACCACTGTGTAGGTGTTTATGAGGATGTTGTTCCAGTTTTATATGAAGCTTGTAAGTATATCGGCATTAAGGCTGATTTATACGACCCTATTGAAGAACAGGTTAAAGCTTATCTACGTGGAGAATAAAAATGAAAGAGTTAAAGAAATTAGCTTATAAGCTACGTCAAGACGTAGTTGACATGATTGTAAATGGTAAAGGCGGTCATATCGGTGGTGATATGTCTGTTATGGATACTTTAGTTACTCTTTATTTCAAAGAGATGAACATCTCAGTAGATAACTTCAATACTAAAGATCATGACCATTTCATTATGAGTAAAGGTCACTCTGTAGAAGCTTTATATGCAGTTTTAGCTGAAAAGGGATTCTTCCCAATCGAGAGAGTATTAAAAGAGTTCAGTCAGTTCGGCTCAATGTTCATCGGTCACCCAAATAACAAGTTACCAGGCATTGAAATGAACTCTGGTGCTTTAGGACATGGTTTACCAGTAGCTGTCGGTATGGCAATTGCTGAGCGCATGAACAAGAGCAAGAACCGTGTTTATGTAGTTATGGGCGATGGTGAGTTAGCTGAAGGCTCTGTATGGGAAGGCGCAATGTCTGGTGCTAACTACAGACTGGACAACCTATGCGCAATTATTGATAGAAACCGTCTACAGATTTCTGGTTCAACTGAAGATGTTATGGCTTTAGATGATTTACACCGTAAGTGGGATTCATTTGGCTGGCATGTAATTGATGTTGACGATGGTAATGATATTGAAAAATTAGCTCGTGCATTCGAAGAAGCTCGAATGGTTAAAGGCAAGCCTAGCGTATTGATTGCAAATACTATCAAGGGTAAAGGATCTTCTGTAATGGAGAATAAGGCTGCATGGCATCACCATGTACCTTCAGCAGAAGAGTATGAGCAAATCAAGAAAGACTTAGCAGCAAGAGCATTGGAGGACTAGTTATGACAAACATTGCAAATAAACAAATGATCTGCAACGTATTGATGGATGCAGCTAAAACAGATAAAGATATCGTAGTTCTTTGCTCTGATTCTCGCGGAAGTGCTTCTGCTACCCCATTTGCTAATGCATTCCCTGAGCAGTTTGTCGAAGTTGGTATTGCAGAGCAGGATCTAGTTGGTATTGCAGCTGGTATGGCTCGTTGCGGTAAGAGAACTTTCCCAATGTCACCTGCTTGCTTTATCGCAGCTCGTTCATACGAGCAGTGTAAGGTTGATGTAGCTTACTCACATACTAACGTAAAACTAATCGGTATTTCAGGTGGTGTAAGTTATGGCGCTTTAGGTATGAGCCATCACTCAGCTCAGGATATTGCCTGCATGAGCTCAATTCCTGGTATGAGAGTTTATCTACCTTCAGACTGCTATCAGACTAAGAAACTGATGGAAGTTTTAGTTAAAGATAATGAGCCAGCTTACATCCGTGTAGGACGTAATGCGGTTGATCCTGTTTACTCAGAAGACAACACTCCATTTGAAATGGATAAAGCAACCTGGGTATGCAAGGGTGACGATGTAGCAATCGTAGCTTGTGGTGAAATGGTTCTATATGCAAAGAGAGCAGCAGAACTTCTAAAGGCTAAAGGTATTTCAGCTACAGTTCTTGATATGTACTGTGTAAAGCCTTTAGACAAAGATGCTGTAATTGAAGCAGCTAAGAATGCTAAAGCTGTAATTACTGTTGAAGAGCATTCACCTATTGGAGGCTTAGGATCAATGGTAGCTCAGGTTGTTTCAGAGAATTGCCCTCGTAAGTGCATTACCATGGCTTTACCTGATGCTCCTGTAATTACTGGTAATTCAAAGGAAGTATTTGAGTACTACCACTTAACTGCTGAAGGTATTGCAGCAAAAGCAGAGGAAGCATTACATGGCTAAGGATGACTTAGTCCTTGGTATTGATCAGAGTACGCAGGGTACTAAAGCCCTGCTCTTTGACGGTGAAGGCAGAATGCTCGATATTGAGACTCTGCCTCACAGACAGATTATTAACGATCTTGGTTATGTAGAACATGACTTAAACGAGATCGGTAAGAATGTCATTGCTGTCGTAAAAGCTCTGCTCGATAAGGACTCTAATAGAAAGAACAAAGTAAAAACAGTTGGAATCTCTGTACAGCGTGAAACTGTTGGTGCTTGGAGAAGATCTACTTTAAAACCTTTATACAATGCTATTGTCTGGCAGTGTGCTAGAGGTGCTGCTTTTGTAGCTAAAGATGAGGTTAAAGCAAAAGCTAATAGAGTTCGTGAGATCACAGGATTAGAGTTATCAGAGTATTTTTCAGCAGCTAAGATCACCTGGCTTGTTGACAATGTTCCTGAAGTTTTAAAAGCAGCTTCAGAGCATGATCTGTGCATCGGTAATATAGATTCATTTTTGATTTCTTACTTAACTCATGGAAAAAGTTTTGCAACAGAACCATCAAATGCATCTAGAACACAGCTTATGGATCTGAAAACTCAACAGTGGTCAAAAGAGTTATGTGATTTATTCAAAGTACCTGTTGATGCTTTACCTCCAATTTTAGATTCAGATACTAATTTTGGAGAAACAGATTTTGATGGTCTATTGCCTCATGCAATACCAATCCATGCTGCAATAGGTGACTCTCAAGGAGCTTTATTCGGTCATGGTTGCCTAAAGAGTGGTCAGGTAAAGACTACTTATGGAACAGGTTCATCCATCATGATGAACTCTGGTGACAGTGTATCAAGCTGTTTACATGGTGTAGTAAATTCAGCTGCTTGGCGTCGTGCTGGCAAGACAACTTATGTTCTTGAAGGTAACATCAACTATTCAGCTGGCATCATTAGTTATTTAAAGGATGATTTAAAGTTAATTAAGTCTCCATCAGAGACTGAGGCTTTAGCAAAAGCTGCTAATCCTCATGATAAATGCTATTTCGTACCTGCTCTATCAGGACTTGGTGCTCCATACTTTAATGGAAATGTAAGAGGTTCTATTTTAGGTATGAGTAGAGTTACAGGTAAGAATGAAATAGTTCGTGCAGCTTTAGATTCAATCGCTTATCAGGTAACTGATGTTCTGGATTTAATTAGAAAATCATCAGCAGTTCCTGTAACTGAGCTTAACGTTGACGGTGGTGCTACTAAGAATGGTTACCTGATGCAGATGCAATCTGATTTATGCAGATTACCTGTAAAGGTGCCTACTGATGCAGAACTGTCAGGAAAAGGTGCAGCTTTCATGGCAGCTATTGCTCAGGGTATATATGACGAATCAATCCTCAATGAAGAGAGTGTGTCAAATAGCTATACTCCTGTAAGTGATGAGGCTGTATGTCAAGATAAGATCAAGTCTTGGCATAAGGCAGTACAAGCTGCGATAGCTTACGGTATTTAGTAAAGCTGTAGTTTTTCGATTTTATTGTTTGTCGAATTTTATTGTTTGTCTATATTGATGCTTTGTGCATGATGTTTGGGCGCAGAATGAAATATGTCTGCGCCTATTTTTCAAATGAGAGGCTACACAATGAATGAAGTAAATCCATTATGTCAAATTCTCAAAATCTTACACAGAAAACCATGTTCTCAGGCAGAACTTTGTGAACAGTTAGGTTTTTCAAAGTCTCATATGCACAAGTTGGTGTCTAACCTTGTGACACCAGGAATTATAAAGAGATCAGATAGTCAGGAATATGCGCAGGAACAAGGTCGTCCTCGTCAGAATTTAACTATTACCCATAATCTTCAATACTGTTCAGTCTTAGTGATCCATACCTCATGGAAGTTTAGAGCTTACCTTTTAGCTTATGGTTTAATTGAGGAGATTGCTTATAAGGATTTACCTCAAACTGATTTAGCATCTGTTTTTATAAAAGAGCTAAATGACTGCATAGATGAGTTCACTAAACTCTATCTTAGTGACAAAAAATCAATTCTCTCAATTGTAATTGCAACACAGGCTACCATTGAGCAGGGTGAAAACGGCATTATGTACCGAAACAACCTCTTAAAGGATGAGAATATTACCTTTGCAAAGATGCTAAGAGATGAAATCGGCATTAGATGCTTTGTCTACAACTATGCTTATGGTCATATGTTGTCCTTATTGCATGCCAAAGATCTGAATACTGACAATGCCATGGTTCTATCCTGTGGTGAAGGTTCGGTAGCTTTAGGTATCTTTTTAAATAACCAGCTTCTATTAGGCAGAAATAATTCATTTCCTGAATGTTCTCATCTCCCTTTTAAATATGGTTTTGAAAAATCATTAGGTGAGTTTGGGGAACATACAAAAGAAGCCTTACTCTTTGCAATCAACGCAATTGCTCCTATATACAACATCAATCATGTGATCTTAGCTGGAAGCTGTTTTGACAATCATTTAAATATTATCTATCAGGCCTCTTTAGAGCTTAAAGAGCAAAAAGATCCTCTCTTACAAAAGATTCAGCTTGAATATCGAGGACAGGAAATTGAACAGCATTTTCTAGAGCTTGTTTATTTGAGTTTTGATGCTTTAGTAGATGTGCTAAACCCTCAAATGCAAAAGAGAAATCTTGAGGATCTGGTCAAATCTATGGATGCGTATTAGGCTTATCATATAAGCCAAGTCGATGTGTATTTGATAACTAAATGTGATTTATATCAAGTTTATCTGGGTATTTAGTTCGCTGAAAAACAATTATGATCGACTCAAAATTCTACAAAATCGATCATTTCTATACTTACCATAACAAAATTCCTTAAACCTTTTGAGGCAAGATATATGAATACTACAACTGAAAAATTGTCTTTCAGAGAAAAATTCTGTTATGGCTTAGGTGATGCCTCCATGAATATTTTCATGGGCTTTACCATGATGTTTTTA
>JBNMJE010000071.1:0-11291 GCA_050873645.1 Succinivibrio sp.
ATTTTTATCAAATTCTGTTTTGTAAGTTACGTTTAGTAAGAAAACATTAGTTTGAAATTAAAATAAAGTTCAAATTTACTTTGATTTTGTTGCTTCATCAACAGTGAATAAGAGCACCTTCGACTCGAATAAGCTATCCTCATTATCAAAGTTGAGTGTGACATTATTCAGAAACAACGAGTTTTAGACAAGACAATTTTTAAAAAGTTTAAAAAAATATGTTAACTTTTTGTTAAGTCATAAATTTTGGACAAGTGCGGATTTGACCTGATAAAGTTCAAAATCGTTAAAAGTGCCATTCCTTTATGCATGTTTTTGCAGAGTTCCTCCTTTTTGCTTTTATACAATTGTGAAAATTGCGCTCAATCATGAGGAAAATCCTTATGCAAAAGTGTGCAGAGCTCCCTAAATCAAAGCAATTACAAATTTGTTTTGACCTCATCATTTCTAATTACTTGATTTTTGACGATTTTAAAATAAGAGCGTAAAGGTCATATTTGCAATCACAAAGCTTTGCTACATACAATGAACTTAAAAAGAAACTAGGAAAAAGAACGAATGAAGCTTTGCTTCATTTATAAATCATCTTCTAAACAAAACGTATTTTTATAAAAATGAATCAAACAAACGCATAGAGAAAAATGAGTAGAGAAAAGATGATACCTAAGTGACTTGACCTCTAGGAGGCCTTTATGAAAAAGTTATCAGTATTTTTAATGGCACTATCTTCAGGATTATATCCGTGCATTGCCTATGCCTCCTCTGACGATGAGATTAAAGCGATCGTCAAACCTTGTGTAGATAAAATTGTATCCTCTGTAGAAGGATCTGGTGAAGGCTTTTCAGATGACGATCTGATTAAATGCGCTTCAGATCTTACGCGTGTTAACAATAAAATCAGCATTTCTAAAGCTATTGCAATTGTGGGCTTTTATGCTGGTGAAGCCTATAAGCCAGAAGGCGAGAACAGTAATAAATCATCTGAGACCTATGCTAACAACACCACAAATCCTCGTACTGTAGCTCCAGAGCGCGTTGATAGGACTACAGTTTCATCAAATACGGTGTCTGAACCTGTAATGAGTGAAAGAGATGACAGTAAAACTGCTGTAATTACAGATACTGTAAATGAAGCTGAAAAAGTACCTCCTGCTAAAGCTGTTTTGGTTACAGCTAACAGGATCATGACTGACTATGAATTAAACGGGGAAAAGGCAGATGATGTTTATAAAGACAGACGTTTATGCATCAAGGGTAAGATTAGTAAGATCTCTGTTTTAGGTGATGATCCCTTTGTAGAGATGTCTGCTGACAGTTACGGCTTGCGTAATGTTAAATTTACCTTAGATAAGAGCAGGGTAGAGGTCTTAGACAGTCTGCAAGTAGGCGATATTAAGGTAATTGAAGGTACTGTGGTAGGGTATACACTCTTTAAGGTATCGGTTACCGATCCTGTACTGTATTAAAGCTATAAGCAAAGTGAATAGTAAGTAGAATACCCATAAAAGAAAAGAGAGCCTTGAGGCTCTCTTTTCACTAGAAATTATCCAAAAGATTAGTTATCTCTCTTTGATAATAACTTTAAGATCTCAACATATAACCAGCAAATGGTTACTAATAATGAGAAGGCATTGTAGTACTCAAAGTACTTAGGTAAACCTTCATCTACGCTTACCTGAATGTTCTCAAAATCAAGAACTAAGCTGAATGCTGCAACGGTGCAAACTACTAATGAAACAATGATTGAGATAGGACCTGTCTGAGGAATTAAGTGAGCTCCAAAGATAGAGAAAATCATGTTTGCAATGTAAAGAACGCAGATACCACCGATAGCACCAGTGATAATTGAACGGAAACGCTGTGTAGGAACAATGATCTTAAACTTCCATAAAGCAAGCATAGTCATTACTACAACAAAGGTAGACATCACTGCGGTTGATACGATACCGTGGTATTGAATTTCAAAGATGCCTGATAGAGAACCTAAAGCACCACCTTCTAAAACAGCATAAATTGGAGCTGTGATAGGTGCAGTAGTTGGCTTGAAGATAGTTACTAAAGCTACGATAAAGCCTAGAATTACAGAACCTAGCATTAAGCCGTTAGGTACCTGACCTGTAGCATAAACAGAGTTCATGGTGTAATTCATTGCAAAGTAGCCAATGATCAAGGTTAGTGCTACTAACACGATTGACTTGGTAGTAGTACCAGAAATGGTTGCACCAGCTTCAGTTCCACCAAAGTTGTATACACCTGCATTTTTTCTGATGACAGAGATGGCAGGATTTGATGATTGCATTTGAGTCTCCTTAAAAGAAAGCATAATCTGCTTAAATTTTGTTATTCTTACAGATCACAGACAGTAATGCATGAATTCTTGGCATTTATTTCACACATTCTAAATGTCATTATACAATACAACATTATCCTTATATAAAACTTAGTTCGATATATATTATTAAGAGACTAAAAATAACCTGATTTGGAGCAGACATGGCAAGCTGGAAAGATATCATAGGACCTTTAAAAAACACAGAAACCTTTAAACACGCATATGCTTTTCAAAAGTCTAGAAGAGATGCTGGTATTGAGGTATTTCCTCCACAAAAGGATATCTTTAATGCTTTTGCCTATACACCCTTTGATAAGTTAAAGGTAGTGATTTTAGGACAGGATCCATATCAGACACCAGGCTTTGCGATGGGACTGTCATTCTCCGTTAATGTAGGTATTGAGATCCCACGTTCTTTGCAGAATATCTATAAAGAGCTTACAACTGATATTCCTGGTTTTCAGGCACCAGATCATGGCAATTTAATCCCATGGGCAAGACAGGGAGTACTGTTATTAAACTCTGTTTTAACTGTGGACAGTGGAGAGTCCAATTCTCATCAGCATCAAGGGTGGGAAGAGTTCACTGACGGAGTGATTAAAGCAATCAATGACAGATGCGAGAATATTGTCTTTTTACTGTGGGGAAAACCTGCTCAGCAAAAAGGTGCGCAAATTGATCTATTTAAACATTGCGTTTTGAGTGCTCCACACCCAAGTCCACTTTCTGCGAACCGAGGATTCTTTGGATGTCATCATTTTTCAGCAGCAAATAAGTACCTTATTGCTCATCATAAAAAGCCAATTGACTGGCAGTTGCCATTACATTTAGACGGTACAGAAGAGCTTTAATACTTGATTTTTACAGACATTATTTTAAAAAGTGTTTAATAAACTATCTGTAATATATTCAATATTCTGTGAATTAGGGATAAAAGTAAAATAATATGAAAGCGGTTACAATGAAACTAAATATTAGTTTTAAAATGTGATCTGTACATAATTTTATTCCGCAAACAGAAAATGTGAGAAATATCACATTTTGCATAGGGTGATTTTGCTATTATGACGTTGCTATGTAGTTTAGATGGTTTTCATTCCCCAAATGAACCATTAAGATGATAGCTTTCATAAAGGTGAATTGACAGCTGTGTGCACTTCTTTTTCGCACACAGCCTTATTCTAAAATGACCTTCCTTATAACCAATCCTTTGATTTAATTGAATAATATATAAAACAGTTTTGCGTTTGTACTGTATTATCTCTTATCTTTGGGATTTAACGGCTGTTTAATCTATTGTTAACAATTCTTTGATTCTTTTCACAACATTTAAAATGCCGTTTTTAGAATAGAGTTTTTGGCAATTCTGTGTGTAAATTGATCTATTTGCTGATAATTTTTGCAAAGTTGCGTTTACGAGGGTAGGATTTTTTAGTTCTTTAACTTTAAGGCACTCACCTAGGTTGTACTTTCTAACAAAGTCACAGACACCTTTTTGATTGTCTGCAATCTCAACAACGATAGAAGGAATACCTGATACGTTACGCTCAGAGTTCATGCCTCCGGCTGCACCTATTGCATAGTCAATTTTGGAGAACAGCGTTGGCATATCAGAGCAGTGTCTTTGCACGGTAATATTGGGCAAATCTTTTAGAAGTTCCTGTATTTTGTCATGATCTGGATTGGACATACCAGAGAGAATGGTAAATTCGTAGTATTTGTATAGTTCTCCTGTTTTAATTGCTATAGCTGTATTAAGACAGGCATGGGCAGGATCTGAACCTCCAAAGTTAACTAAAACGCGAGGTAGACCTGTTTTAGATGGAGTATGTATGAGATTGCCAAAATCTTCTTTTACATAGTTATATTCTTTGCCGACACAGAGAATACAGTCTTTGTTTACAAGATGCTTGTACTCTTGAGGTTCTCTTAATACCCAGGCATCTATAAGCATATGGCATTGATGTTTCCTATTAACTAAATCGTCTATGACAACAACTTTTGTATAAGGGTAGAGCTTTTCTTCAAAAGAACGGTCCAGATAATAATGATCTACGATGCATAGGGCAGGAGATAGCATTAGTACTGACTTTGCTAGATTATCTTTTGTAGTAACTATTGTGGTAGAGAATTCAGTGCAAAGGGGGAGGAGAGCACGAGATAGTGAGTCAGCTACTAAGCACAGGTTATAGTCTTTAAAATAATTTAAGATGCTTTTAACTCTCATTAAGTGACCGGTGCCAATGATTTCATCAGCCTTTAATACGGCCACAATAGTAGAACTTTTCTCTGTCATTTTATCTGAACTTATTTTGATTAAAGAACTAATCTAAATGTAAGGTTTCCACAGCTTTAGCTAGAGCACAAGCATAGTCCCAATCCTCAGGAGTATCGATGTCGATCACGCGATGGCGAGGCATTGCATAGCCTATAGACTGGTACCCATGAGAGTCATCAAAACAGGAGTGATCATAAAAATAGAACAGACCGCAGTCCTGATAGCACTTTTGCAGATCCTGCGATCTCATAGGAGCGTATTTAGGTTCTCTATATGAGAGGACGTCATTGTCATCTTTTACAAAAGCTCTTTGAATAGGAAAAGGAAATTCACAGATACTGATAACTGACTTTGCCTGAGTCTTAGTCATTAAAGCATAAGCTTCCTGTAAGTGTTTAGCTTTTAAGAGTGGTGCTGTAGCATAGATACAGCAGACTGTATCTAAAGATTTAAAAGTGTCTTTTAATCTTAAATAGGCATCTTTGACGACAGCAAAGGTACCAGTAAAATCATCAGCTAAAGACTTATCTCTTAAAAAAGGAACTTTGGCGCCATACTCTTTGGCTACAGCTGCAATCTTTTCATCATCAGTTGAAACAACAACTTCATCAAAGAGCTTACTCTCTACAGCTGCCTTTATGGAGTAGCTGATTAAAGGAGCACCATTGAACTCTTTAATGTTCTTTAAAGGAATTCTTTTAGAACCGCCACGAGCTGGAATAACAGCAATTTTACTCATTTGAGAAAGCCTTATTTATATCTTTATACCTGTAGTAAACGCTCGTTTATTAAATTAGAGCGTTACTCGTTTAAGTTATCGACAACGCTTTGCAGGGTAGCTGCAACCATCTGCATATCAAGTTTCTTTAAATTTGGATATAAAGGAATTGATAGAGTATGTTTAAAGAAATACTCAGCACCTGACAGAGTAGGGTAGTCTTTTAACTTTTTGTAGTATGGGTGATCATAAATTGGTAAATAGTGGATTTGCACACCGATGCCACGTGATCTTAAAGTTTTATAGACAGTATCTCTAAAGTCACCTTTGATACCTACCTGATACAGATGCCAGGAGCTTATTGACTCAGGAGTATCAGCTACAGGTAAGGTTAAATTGTCATTGTCACCTAAGAGATCCTGATAGTTTCTTGCAATCTCACGACGTTTTCTTAAAAACTCATCGACTTTAGCTAATTGAGAAACACCTAAGGCTGCCTGCAGATCTGATAAGCGGTAGTTAAAGCCTAAATCCTGCATTTCATAATAGTAAGCAGGCATCTCTTTGTTCTCAAGATTTTCAAGATCATGCTCAATTCCATGAGTTGAGAATTTACGCATGGTCTTATATAACTTTTCATTATTAGTAAGACACATGCCACCTTCTGCAGTGGTAATGATTTTAACTGGATGGAAGCTTAAAACTGTAATATCAGAGAACTTGCATGAGCCTATCATGGTGTCATGATAGATAGCACCAAAGGCATGAGCTGCATCTTCGATGAGATAGAAACCGTACTTAGCTTTAAGAGTTGCTATTCTCTCTAAATCCACAGCACGACCTGAAAGGTGAACTGCAACTACAACTTTAGGCAGTTTATGCTCTTTGTCTGCTTCAATAAGCATCTGCTCTAAGCAATCTACATCAAGATTACCGGTATATTTATCTACATCGATAAAATCTACATCGGCACCCTGATAGCGGGCGCAGTTTGCTGAAGCTACAAAGCTTATAGCACTTACAAAAACTCTGTCACCTTTACTTACACCTAAGGCAATCATGGCTAAATGTAAAGCAGAGGTACAGGAATTAACACCTACAGCAAAGCTAGCACCTGTGTAGGTGCAAACTTTGTCTTCAAATTCGGTGATTTTTGGACCGCAAGTGAGAAATGGAGAAGTAAGAACATCTCTTACAGCCTCCAGATCATCATATTCAATTGTCTGAGTGCTGTAAGGTATCATTTACTTTTCCTGCTTTTGTAAGAAGTCTTTAATTTGTTCGACGTTTAGGAATTTAGGATTATTCTTTGAATTGTATTCAAAGCCAAGTTCCACAGGCTTTCCTGTTTCGCCTAACACTGTGGTCTTATAGGAGTCAGATGATCTGCTGTTAAAGGTAATTGAAGGGCGAATGATAAAGAAATCATTAAACTCAATTACATGCATTGAGTCATCTTTAGGACACATCAGTTCGTGGATCTTTTCACCAGGGCGAATGCCTACTTCCTTTTGAGGAATATTAGGTGCGATAGCTGTAGCTAAATCCACGATATTGATTGAAGGGATCTTAGGTACAAAAACTTCACCGCCGTGCATTCTGACTAAGGTCTTTAATACGAAGTTAACACCCTGCTCTAAAGAGATCCAGAAACGGGTCATCTTCATATCAGTAATAGGAATGAACTCTGCGTTTTCAGCTAATAACTTCTTAAAGAAAGGAACTACAGAACCACGTGAGCCAGAGACATTACCATAGCGTACTACAGCAAATCTGGTTCTGCCAGGACCTACTAAGTTATTTGCAGCTGTAAATAACTTGTCTGAGCACAGCTTGGTTGCGCCATAGAGGTTAATAGGATTAGCAGCTTTATCAGTTGAAAGAGCAACTACTTTTTCAATGTCATTAGCCATAGCAGCTTCAATAACATTTTCAGCGCCGTTGATATTGGTTTTGATACATTCCATAGGATTGTATTCAGCAGCTGGAACCTGTTTGATAGCAGCAGCATGCACAACAATATCAACACCTTTCATAGCAAGGTTTAATCTTGTAAGATCACGAACGTCACCGATGAAATAGCGCATCTTGCTTGAGTATTTAGCAAGTCTCTGCTGCATTTCATACTGTTTTAATTCGTCTCTTGAATAGACAATAACCTTCTTTACAGGGTACTCATCTAAGACAGTTTTGATGAACTTGTTACCAAAAGAGCCGGTACCACCTGTAACCAGAATTGTTTTATCTTTTAATAATTCTGAAATTGACTGCTTAATATCCATGACCAATCCTTAGTTTGAGGCTACAATGCCATATTTTTTCATTTTTTCAACTAAAGTTGTGCGACGTAAGCCTAATATTTCAGAAGCTTTTGCAACAACACCGTTACTTTGTCCTAAAGCCTGCTTAATCATATTGATTTCGATGTTGGAAACCATATCTTTTAAGTTAATGCCTTCAGGTGAAAGTGTTGGCATGAAAGCTTGAGCCATGTCGTTTTCGCCTTCGATGACAGGAAGTGGAGGTAAGTCGATAGGTTTACTGTCAGCTTCTTCGACATCAAAGTCTTCTTGTACCTCGTCACCTGGCAGAGGAACAGAGAAACTGTCTAGAAGTGCCATACGCTCTGCATATGGATCATCTTCAAGTTTACCGCCTCTGTAGGATACAGGTAGATCATCAACATCCACAATCTCATTTGGATGCAGAATAAGTAATCTTTCAACTAGGTTAGATAACTCTCTTACATTGCCAGGCCATGGGCATGACATGAGTTGTAACATAGCTCTTTGAGTAAATCTGATTGAAGCTTTCTGCTCTTTACCATGACGGTTTACAAGCTCTTGAACCAAGAGTGGAATATCGTCAGTTCTGTCTCTAAGTGGAGGAGTATCGATTGGAAATACGTTCAATCTGTAGAAAAGATCCTGTCTGAAGGTCTTTTCTTCAACCATCTTCTCAAGATTCTGATGAGTAGCTGCAATCACTCTTACATCAGCTTTAATAGGTTTATTTGAACCTACTCTTTCAAATTGTCTTTCCTGAAGTACACGCAGTAACTTTACCTGCATCTGTAAAGGCATATCACCAATTTCATCAAGGAAAATGGTACCGCCTTCAGCTAACTCAAAACGACCTTCATGAGCACTGATAGCACCAGTAAAAGCGCCTTTCTCATGACCGAAAAGTTCTGATTCTAGCAGTTCACCAGGAATTGCACCGCAGTTAACAGGTACGAAAGCTTTATTCTTACGGTTAGATAACTCATGGATTGCACGAGCTACTACTTCTTTACCAGTACCTGATTCACCTAAAATCAGTACAGAAGCATCAGTTGAGGCTACCTGTTCGATTAAACGGCGAACATTAGTAATCGCTTTGCCTTGACCTACTAACATCTTGATGAGAGCTGCTGCTCCATCACCAGACTTCTTAGAATACTTACGCATAGTTCTAAATGACTGGCAGTAGTGCAGAAGTGAAATGATCTCATCATAGTTAGGATCATTGCTGATAGTACCCATTAGATTTGAGCAGGTGCTCAAATCCTCTTTGCAGTTAGTGGTACATAAAAGAAAAGCTGTATCTTTGTGGTCTTTTAATAACTTCTTATATTCTAAAGAGTCAACATCACCTAGAACACAAAAATCTACATTAGAATCCTCTGCTTCAAAGTAGGATAAGCAGTCTGCTACATCACCACTCTGACAGACGAGTCCTAGAAATGAGAAGATAGTTTCTAGAGATTGTCTTTTCTGGCTGTCTTTTTCTAAGATCAGCAAGTTTCCAGAAAATTTCATAATTACACCGAATGATTTACCACAAATAAAAGCAGGGAACTTGTTTTATTGTTTACCTACTTTAATTATTAAACATGATTACTAGTATGATACTACATACAAAAGGTATCGACAAAATTTTGACAATATTTAACGATATTTTCTTAAAACTTAAAATAAATTTGTGACGAATGTTGTATTCTTACTTATACAAGTACTTAAAAATCGCATATATTTCGCTGTGTTACGCAATCTGCGGATAATAAACTATACATAAATTATTTTGATTATTTGTCTCTTGCTTACTGTCAAAAAAATGGAATATGGTGAATTTTGTCTTAGTGAAAGTAAAGTTAATTTTACAAAATTGATGAAGACAGCACTTCGCTTCTACAAAGGTGTATAGGGGGAATAAGTATATGGATAGGTTAGTTTTACAAGATAACAAAAAAGGAGCCATAAGGCTCCTTTTAAGATGGTATTAAGCTTTAGCTTATACCTTTAAGTGTTTGATGTGATCTAATAGGGTATCTAATAAATCAACACTCTTAGCAACATCGCTGTTGGTTTCCTGTACCTTTTCAGCGAAGGTCTTAGCAATATCAGTAATACCCTGCATATTTGAAGAGATTTCTGAGGTTGCTGTTGTCTGCTGTTCAGCAGCTGTTGCAATCTGAGTGATCTGACCGGTTACACCGCCTACCTGATCAAGAATTGTCTGTAATAAGTCATGAACTGATGAAGCCTTATCAGCTAATGCATTCATGTTCTCTAAACTTGCAGACATAGAGTTGTTAGCGCTGTTAGCGTCAGCCTGAATCTGGGTAACCATCTTGGTGATTTCCTGAGTTGAGCTTGAGGTTCTTGATGCTAAAGCACGAACTTCATCAGCAACAACTGCGAATCCCTTACCAGCTTCACCAGCACGAGCTGCCTCAATAGCAGCGTTTAGAGCTAACAGGTTGGTCTGAGAAGCAATGTCATCAATGGTGTTAACAATAGCACCGATGCTCTCAGCCTGATTTACTAAAGCCTGAATTAACTCAGCGTCGCTCTTTGACTTAACTACCTGATCCTGAATACCGCTGATGGTCTCTTCAACCTGACTTACACCGTTGTTGGTGGTGTCATTTGATTCAGCAGCAGACTTAGCAGCGTTCTCACAGTTCTTAGCGATATCGTGAGTAGTTGAAACCATCTCGTTAGCAGCAGCTGCAACGGTTAATGATCTGTTCTGAGATTCCTGAGCAGACTCATTGATGTGGTTGGTAGCAGAGCTGATGTCGTTGATGTTGTCCTCAACAGAGTAAACAGTGTCTTTAATCTCAGCAACTAACTTCTGCCAAGTATTTCTCATGTCTTCTAATGAGCGGATTAAGGTACCGAATTCGTCAGTGCTCTTAGTCTCTAGTCTCTCAGCTAAGTTACCCTGAGCAATAATGCTGGTGTGTTTTACAGCATAATTTAATGAATTTACGATATATGCTGAGAATTTCATGGCAATACCGATTGCAACAACGATAGCAATCAAGGTAATGAAGATTGATACATATAAAGGAGTATCATCAGCAATCTCATCTAACTCAGCTGTAGACTTATCAATAATGTGGCTACCTAAAGCGTATGAAACACGGCTTACAGCAATATAGTTAGAGGTTAAATTGTGCTTAAAGTATAGGGTGATTTCATCATCGCTACCCTTCTTTAAAACCTCGTAGAAACCAGGAATAGCTTCAACGAATTCTTTTGATTTTTCCTGGATCTGAGTGATCTCTTTAGGATATAAGTCTCTATTTAACTTATTAGCAGTTGTAACTAAGTCTGATGCTAAGGCGTTAATCTCTGCTACTTTAGCGTCGGTAAACTTACTCTTATCTTCAGATAGAGGGAAGATTGCATCATCTAACTTCTGCATTGCATTGTAAGTATCATCTACTTTTGAGTAGCTGGTGCCTACCATGTAGTGAATTGAGGAGATAACTGAGTGGTTAGAGAAAATAACTCTGATGCCCACTAAGCCGACAAGGATAATAAATACGATGACGACTGCAAAAGAGAGCAACATCTTAGCTCTCACGTTTAGATTTGATGACATTTTTAGTTTCCTATGTAAGGTGAATAAATATCTAATTCAAAAAAATTATCGACATTATACGCTTCGACTTTAAAATTCGATTAAAAAAA
>JBNMJE010000072.1:0-11142 GCA_050873645.1 Succinivibrio sp.
AAATTTAATGTCGAGTTTCTTTCTGTAGTTTATCTTTTCTAGATGTTCTAAAGCGATTTCTGGAGAAACATCAGACATAATACCAATAATTATGACTGGTTTTTCTAATCCAAGTTTTGGAATAAAAACAAGATCTTTATAATCAGATGATCCTTCTAAATTTGTTTGTACTGCATAGTTATCATAAGTTCCTATATACAATGCTTCTAAGATCTTATAAGCTACTTCATCAATGGATGTGCTCTTAAGATATGAATCATTTGACTTTCTATTGCTTAAAAGTTTCTCAACAGATTTTGATTTTAAAGAAGTGATGTAATTTAGAAGTTCAAATGATGAATTCACTAGCTTTACTATGGTAGTTTCGGCTCTTTTTTCACTTAAAATTCGCTTGAATTCACGTTTAATTTCTTCATTTGGAATGTAAGCAATTTTTCTCCAATAGTTGCAATCTTTAGCTGATAAATATCCCAGATGAATCAGACGTGTAAGAACTTCATTGACAGTTTTAAACTCTTCCATTTTATAGCAGTGATTTGCCATTGAGATGTAAACTGATTTCCCTTCTACAAGTCTTTGCAAGGCATCCCTAAGTCCTGGTATATCCATGTTGATTAGGTTTCTGTCATGTAGATGAGGATTTCTTGAGGTCCAGTGATCAGAAAAAGAATCGTACTCTAGAGCATCAAAAACGGAAATAGGATTAAAAATATTGTAATCTCCGTCTATTGTATAACCTCCATACCATTTTTTTTGATTTTGGTAGTCAGCGTGATGTTTTAAACACAGAGTTTTAACGAATTCTTCGGTTAAACCAAAATATGGCGCCATCTCTATACCTGATGCCATAGTGTACTCATCGAACATGTTTAAACCGCAGCTGACTCTAAGATTGTCAATTGGCAGAATACCTGTAACATATGAGAGTGCAACATAACTTTGATCTTTTAACAGGCTTGTTAACCAATTAAGATAAAGGCAGGCGTTATCAGCACTTATCTCATTCTTTCGTATCATATAGTCATAATCATCAATCACTATAATGAAAGATATGCCTGTCTTTTGATAGACATCTTCTAGGCAATGTGACAAGTACGAACTATCATCAAATGAGCACTCAGGATAAGCTTCTTTTAATTCACCTTTAATGCTACTTGTAATAGTCTTAATCATCTTTTGTACGTCATGAGAGTCATTACAAAACTCCCTATCGATATTGAAAAAGATAACATTGTATTGATTTAAGTGTTTTCTGTAGCTCTGATCAGAGGATACTTTTAACTTATCAAATTCTTCTGAACTATCTTTAGCTTTTGAGTAGTAGGAGCAGATCATTTTTGTAGCAAAAGTCTTACCAAATTGATGTGGTCTACTAACCAATATGTTGTGATCTAGAGTTCTAATGCGAAGGTTTAGCTTAACTAAGAGCTCAGTTTGATCTATGAAGTTTTTACTGTTAAGTTCAGTTGTGATACTTGTGTTTGGATTTAGATAATTGCTCATAATGAAATTCTAAAAATGATCTTAATTTCATTATAACATTCTATAAATATTATTGTGAATTATATTTATATAAATCACAAAACTATCTTTTGGAGCCTTAAAAATAAGAAAGCTCCTCTAGAGAGGAGCTTAGAATGTTGAATTTAGACGATTTAGCTTTTGTTAAGCATTAGATCTCACTTCTTGCGTGCATATCTTCCCAAACAAGACGCGCTGTAGCTCCAACTGTTCTAAATGGTTCTGGTGGGCAGTAACTTGGTGCATCACACTGTTGCATGTAGCGAAGTTCTTCGCTATCTCTACCGCAGACCCAATCTGCTAAGAAAGTTCCGCACATAGATGCTCTTGTAACACCTGTACCATCACCTGCAGCGCCAGCGTAAACATTCTTACCTACATTTGCAAAGAATGGTAAGGTGTTTCTTGATAATGGAATAAAACCACCATAAACATACTCAAAGTTAACATGTGATAGCTGAGGGAATCTGTTATTAAAGGCTCTACGAAGCTTATAAATTGATTTATATAAACGCTCAGGGGCGATGTTGATATGAGTTGCAAAGGTAATATCTGTTCTTACATACAAGCGCTTGGTTGTAGTGTAACGTAATGTTGCTCCAGCAGGATGTGCTGAACATAAGCCCCATGGTTTTGCTCCATGTAATGTAGCAATTTCTTCATCTGTAAGCTCTCTTGTATGAGCGCCAAAGCTGTGAATTCCAATTAAGTTCTCAGAACCTTTTGCACCAAAGTTCTTAATGAAAGCATTAACAGTCATTATTACTTGTTTGCACGAGATGATTTTGCCATTAGTAAGTTTTACTTGAGGAACTTCACCTTCTAAAACTTCTAATACAGGACAATTTTCAAAGACATGAACATTCTTTGGTAAAACAGTAGCAAGTCCCCTTACTGTCTCTGATGGATTGATGAGGATAGTGCCAGGTGTATACAGAGCCTTGAAATAGAAGTCTGTACCTAATCTTTTAGCTACTTCTTCTTTATCAAACCACTGATATTCTGCCCCCATAACATCAAGGAACTCGGCTAGCATATTTAAATACTTCAAGCTGCCCTTTTCTCGAGCTGTTTGATGCATACCCGCCTGTTGCCAGTCGATCTGAAGATTATTATCTTCTTTGATCTTCACCATTCTATCGATAACATATCGATTGAGTCTAAATCTCCATTTCTGATCGTCTAATGTAAAGTTAGGATCACCTACAATGCTGTGTGGTACATCAATGATAAAGCCTGCGTTTCTTCCACTTGAGAAATAGCCAACTGGCATTGCATCAAATAATGCAATAGTTGCATCAGGCTTGTTCTCAGCTAATCTAAAAGCTGCATTAACACCGCCAAAACCTGCACCTACTACGACGTAGTCATATGATCTTTCAATTTCATCTACAGAATTGAATTGATGATTTTTATAGCGCGAAGTTTCAAACCAGCCGTTTTTACCTGAAACTTCAGGAAATCTATCAGTCTGTTTCATAAAGTGGATCCTACCTTAATGTAATTGTCAGAATTGTAATTTCGATAAAGTAAAGCTAGATAGCTTTATGTTATCTGGCCTTTTAATGTTATTGATTAGTACTTAAATACAGGGATTTGTGAGTGCTTGTATAACTCTAAGATCTTCTCAGCTACATCCTTTTGCTGATAAGCTTCGATTATTTTCTTGTAAACAGGATTATCTTTGTCAGCAGTTCTTGCAGCTACGATGTTGATGTAAGGATTGTTTGCGTCAATCTCACCTGTTGTATCCTGGAAGATAGCATCCTTATCAGGAGTTAAACCATTATCTGTAGCGTAGTTAGCGTTAATGATTGATACTGCTACATCTGGAATTAAGCTTGGAGTATTACCAGCATCAACTTCATAGAACTTGATGTTCTTTGTGTTCTCAGTTACATCACGAACTGTAGGTAAGTAGCCTTTTGACTCATCTAACTTAATTACACCAGCTTTCTCTAACAGCTTTAGAGCACGACCACCATTAGTTGGATCGTTAGGAAGTGCAACAGTGTCACCGTCCTTTAACTCATCTAATGACTTAATCTTGTTAGAGTAAGCGCCTAGAGGTGAAATGATGGTATCAGCAATGAAAGATAACTTGTAACCATTTGCCTTGCAGTCAGCTTCTAAGAAAGCTTTGTGCTCGAATGCGTTTAAGTCGATATCACCATCATTTAAAGCACGGTTAGGTAAGGTGTAATCAGCAAACTTAACGATAGTAAGCTTAATGCCCTCTTTCTCTAACTTGCTTGCAACAAGTTTCCACTCTTCAGTGTGCTCACCTACAACACCTAATTTAACCTCAGTTACCTTAGTAGCGTTGTTCTCAGTATTCTGAGCCTGGTCATTCTTGTCATCACCACATGCTGTTAGAGTTAAACCTAAAGCAATGGCTGCTGCGGTTTTAATAATATTTTTTAACATTTGATTGTCCTTAAATTACTTATGATTAAAAATTAAACTTCAATTCCTGCCTGGAAATTCTTATAGGCAAGCGCAATATCTGCACCAATAGTTCTAAATGGCTCTGGTGGCAGATAACTTGGGAAATAGGTTCTCTTGATGTAATCAAGCTCTTTGCTCTCTACATTTTGAATGAGATCAGCAAGATAATTGCCTAAAACTGTAGCCTTAGGTACACCTGAACCATCCGGAGTAACACCTGCATAAACGTTCTTAGCTACCTCACCGAACAATGATCTGGTGTTGCCTGTAAAGGAGATAAGACCTCCATATACGTACTCAAAGTTAACATCTTTTAATGAGGTAAAGCGTCTGTCAAAGGCCCTGCGTAAAAGAGTTACAGCTTTGTTCTTACGATTTGGATCAATGTTTAAGTGAGTTGCAAAAGCAATATCAGTTCTTACAAAAATTCTTCTGTGAGGAGTCAATCTTACAGTGCAACTAGCTGGATGTGTACCAACCAATCCCCATGGTTTTAAGTCTTTAAATGGCTCAAAATCCTCATCTGTAAGTTCACGAGTCATCGCACCAAAGCTATGAATAGCTGCTACAGGATCGGTTATCTTGCCAAGACCAAAAGCTTTAATAAATGCGTTGACTGTAAGAATTATCTTTTTAGTCTTAATTACTTTTCCGTTAGCTATGACAACAGCAGGCTCATTACCGTCTTTAATTTCAATTACAGGAGTATTCTCAAAGACATCTACATTTTGAGGTAAGGCTAATGCCAAACCTCTAATAGCTTCAGAAGGATTGTTTAAAGTACCATTTTCTACATAAACAGACTTCTCATAAAAGTCAGTACCAAGTCTAGATGCTGTTTCTTCTTTATCTAAAACCTGATGCTCAACCTGTAACTTGTCATAGAACTTATCTAAAGCATCAAGATCTTTAATTCGATTTAAGTTCTTAACAGCTTTGTAGAAGCCATCATTTCTCCACTCAAAATCAAGATTGTGCTCTTTACGGATCTTCTCGATTCTATCGATACCGATCTTATTTAAGTGAAGTAAGTATTCCTGATCTTCAACTGTGAATGTGTTTCTGCCAACTAGAGGTTTAGCAAACTGAGCATAGCTGATAAAGCCTGCGTTTCTACCACTTGAGAAGAAGCCTACAGGCAATGCATCAATTAAAGCTACAGTTGCAGATGGTTCATTCTCAACTAATCTAAACGCTGCACTTACACCGCCAAAACCTGCACCTACAACCACATAGTCATAGCTGTCTTTAATGTCTTTTACGTCTTTGAACTTTGCGTTCTTGTTCTTTGAAAGCTCATACCAAGGATTTACGCCTGAGCCTTCTGGAAAATCTATTACCTTACTCATGATTATCTCTTACCTCTTAGTGGGTAGTCTTCTTAATGATGACGTTACCGATAGACTGAATGATTGCAACCATAATTAAGATCACAAGCACAGTTACGTAGGTAACATCAGTCTGACCTCTTTGGTGACCATATCTGATTGCAAAGTCACCTAAGCCACCACCACCTATGGCACCTGCCATTGCGGTAAGACCAATTAAGCTAATTGCAGTGATCTGTGTTACACGTACTAAGTGAGAGATACTCTCTTTTAAATAAACTCTAAAGATAATACCAACTGAGCTCGAGCCCATGCTCTGAGCAGCCTCAACAAGACCTCTATCAACGCTTGATAAAGCACTTTCAACCTGACGAGAGAAGAAAGGCACAGTACCAACTACTAAAGGTACGATTGCACCTACGGTTCCGATCGCAGTACCTACTACAAATCTTGAAAAAGGAATTAAAGCAGCTAACAAGATAACAAATGGGATTGAACGGAATAAGTTAATCACACAGCTTAGAATTGTGAAAACATACTTATTCTCTAAAATACCATCACGCTTAGTTACAATCAGTACAACACCGAAGAATAAACCTAAAGCAAATGCAATCACACCAGAGACTGATAACATGTAAAAGGTCTGTTCAACGCTAAGCCATAACTCATCGACCTTAGGTACAACATTAGGAATTAAATCTACAATTACATTACTCATGGCTTAATACCTCAACTTTTACGTTATCCTGATCTAATGATGCCAATGCCTCTTTAATAGCCTCTTTTTCGCCTGAGAAGATACATACAGTGCCACCAATTGGATTGCCGTGTAATAAAGCAACATCAGCTAAAATGATATTGATAGCAACGTGGTACTTCTCTGTAAGTGAAGAAATAATAGGCTCTGATACACCTTTACCGATGTATGACAGTCTTACTAGGACATCACCATTTTGCAGATTTAAGAAATCCTTATAGCGTTTAATTAAGATCTCTGCCTTTGACAGATTTGAAGTTGCCTT
The DNA here is from genome assembly GCA_050873645.1 of Succinivibrio sp. Taxonomy (GTDB): domain Bacteria; phylum Pseudomonadota; class Gammaproteobacteria; order Enterobacterales; family Succinivibrionaceae; genus Succinivibrio. The sequence goes on from JBNMJE010000072.1 coordinate 6,320, forward strand.
CATAAATCTTGTGGTTACATCACTCTTTGGATTTGAGAAGACATTAAAGATCTCACCTTGCTCTACAACCTTGCCCTTTTCCATTACAGCAACTTTTGAACACAGATCTTTTACCACATCCATTTCGTGAGTAATTACAACAATGGTTAACTTAAGCTTTTCATTTAACTTCTTTAAAAGCTCGATGATTTCATAGGTGGTTTGAGGATCCAAAGCTGAGGTAGCCTCATCGCAAAGTAGAACTTTTGGATCTAAAGCTAGTGCTCTTGCAATAGCCACACGCTGTTTCTGACCACCTGATAACTGACTTGGATAGTTATCAATTCTGTCAGACAGATCAACTAACTTTAAAAGCTCTTTTGCCTTTTTAATCTGATCTTCTTTCTTGATGCCTTTATAGGCTAATGGATATAGAACATTCTCAAGAACGGTTCTTGAAGGCATTAAGTTGAAGTGCTGGAAGATCATGCCGATGTTTGAACGCTGACGACGCAGTTCTTTTGAATTTAGAGATGTAAGTTCAACGCCATCTACAATAACCTTACCACCTGCATCAGGATGCTCTAAAAGATTGATACAGCGAACTAAGGTAGATTTACCTGCGCCTGAGAAGCCGATGATACCGAAGATCTCACCTGCTTTGATATCGATTGATACATCATCAACAGCTTTGATGATTTCTTGCTTTCTAGTATATGTCTTGCTGATATGCTCAAGATGAATCATTACTCTTACCTATAATAATATTGCAGTTATCTGCTTTGTTGTTTTGCAGACATTATCTATTATTATGGTAGGTATTAGGTAATACTAATTTAATATAGTAAGCTATAGGAATTTTCTATAAGTTGTTTTCAGACACTTGATACTGTAACGATGTTTACGTAAAAAGAGGATCTCTATACCCAATTAAGGCAGATCTTAATCCACGATCAGTAACATAGTACCTGCCCTTCGCTTTATGTTCATCTGCGGATTTAAGAGCCAATTCTGAGTCCTTATGAATAAGGTAAGCGTTACAAAGAGCCTCTAAATAATTGTAAACTGTCTGTGTACCAAGTTTTATTCCTTTAACTCTCATCTCACCGCAATTGTTTTTGCGGTATAAGTTCTATCCTGATTTTGAATAATGAAGTAGAAGATCCTGTTCAAAAGATCTACGTTTCTAATCTTTGAAATGTCAAAAATATCTTTAGCAAGTATCGTGCAGTACAAACTTTCAAGATAATTAAAGTTCGCCACTTCGGACCATTGCATATGGTGAAGAAAAGGCATACCGCCAAACTTTATAAAGTTCTTATAATGCTCATCATTAGTAAAATCAGCTTCAGATTGGTTCTCTTTTGCTAACTTCAAGAATTCTTTAAAGTCTAGAGGACTAACTTTTATCTCTGTATATGAACTTTCAAAATCAGAGATAAAACTCTTATCAAATATTGAAGAATTTGAGCTTGCTATATAAATATCGCAATTATGATTATCTCTTAGCAATTTAACTATAGATTGCCAGTTATCAAGGCATGATATCTCATCAAAGATAATGTAGATTGTGCCAGAAAGGTGTTTTACCTTATCTAAAAGATCTCGACAAAGATCTATTGGTTCATAGTGATAACTACATCCTACTTGCTCAAAATCAAGATAGATGATGTTCTCTTCTTTAACCTCTCTCTTTTTAAGCTCAACAATCAGCTGCAAGAGCAAAGTGGTTTTGCCACATCTTCTGATACCAGTGAGGATTTTAAGCATTGGTGCACCTATGAGCTTATAAATCTCAGTAAGGTATTTCTCTCTTTTTATCATTTATCCTCACTCAATATCTTAAGACATAGACTTATTTTAAAACATCAACAAGAGGAAACATCTTCAATTTTTTAATTTCTTGTATACAAGAAACTTTTAAGACTTTTTAAATTTATTGCTTGTGTACAAGAATCTTTATAGAAAAATGACTATTGCACCATCTTGAACATGACTACAAAAACGATTTAATAATCGAAGCACGTCATTTTTATTTTTACATCAACTAAAGTGAAAATAATCATGCTCAATATACAATCTACTTTATTCAAAATTCACCACAATCGTTTACGGAAATTACAGGTAATTGTTTAATCTATTGTACAGACAATAAACTAAACAAATAAAAATCGTTTTAAAGTTGATCTTGTTTACGGTTCTGATTATTATTAGCTTTGTAAGGCTATATTTTGTGACACTCTTAATAATAATTTATTCAATTTTGAGTAAGATCATAAAGATACATCTATAATTAGTGTTGACGCTTTATGAAAAGCTTTCACTTATAATAAAAATTTAAAGATAAAATCTTATCTTAAATAATAATTGATAATAAAGAACAATATGACTACTAAGAAAAGCAACGATGCTACCACTGCGGATATTTTATCCGAGTCCTATCTGGATGGAGAGATTCAGTCAAGTCTAGACTTTGATAACCTTGATGATGTTGTTTACAACTCTTCAAGCTCATTTGATATCAGTGAAATTGCAGATCTGTTATTAGATAACATCGATCAGTATGTATTTATTACTGATGCTACTACTAAGAATATTGTTTATTTAAATAAACCATTAAGTGAAGCTTTAGGTGTTGAAGGTTGCTTTGTAGGCACTTGCCATGAGTTATTACGTGGTAGCAAAACACCTTGTAAAGAATGCAACTGCAACCATTCAATTGGTGACAATTTCTATGTAACTTCTTTAGTTGAATCAAAACTGAAAAATGGTTATGTCATCAAGTCAAAGAATATCGAACTGTACAATCGTACCTATACTATTAACGTTGCTCTAATCGATAATAAAGCCTCTTCAAAGAACCAGATTGCAAGTAAAGATGATTCAGGCTTAAACGATATCATTGCCCCATTTACAGAGATCTATACTAAGAATATTAAAGATCCTGATGTACAGCTATATCGTTTTATTGAGTGTTTAGGTACTGAAACCAATTCTAACTTCTGTTGTATTTACGAACAGACCAAATTATCAATGGATATTGAAGGTGACAATCAGCAGTCACTTGCTTCAACTATTCCAACTGAGCATGATGCTTCTTCTGACAATTCTGAGAAAACCAAATTCCACAGATCACATCTATGGATTTCTGATGCTTTTAAACATTCTCAGGATTCTGTTCAAATTCCTGATGAATTCTTACAGAGAGCTGAAGTAGAACAGGATACCTTTGATTTTGAATGTGATGGCTTTAAGTTCTTCTGTTTCCCTTTAATTTCAGATGAAACTTATTTAGGAGCTGTTTTCTTTAAGTCTCCAGATGAGAATGCTCTAAAGACATTGGAGCCTGCTTTAAAAACTATTTCTATTCTGATGAGTAGCTCATTAACTCACAGAATTATGCATGCTGAACTTACTAATATCACTAATATCGATCCTTTAACCAAACTAAAGAATCGTAATTCTCTATTAAGTGAGGTTAATGCCCTTTCTGTTAACTACAACATTGGTGTAATTTATCTAAATGTTAATGGTTTAAAACAGATTAACTCTAAGATGGGCGTTAAGACTGGTGATACTATCTTAGTTAAGACAGCTTCATTATTAAAACAGTTATTACATGACAGCGAATACATCTACAGAATCGGTGGTGATGAATTCGTAGGAATTTACCCTAATATCGAAGAACATGACTTCCTCATGGTGTCTGATATGCTAAAAGCATTCATGACATCAGATAAAGGCTTCTCTGTATCTGTAGGTACAAGCTGGGTAAAAGCTGGTGTTCTGATTCAGTCAGCTATTAACCAGGCTGAATCTGATATGTATTCTGAGAAAAAGAAATACTACAGAGTACACCCTGGTGACGAGAATACCACTAGATACCGTTCACAAAACGATACTCTTTTAAACATCATTGAGCCTGCTCGTATTCAGAAACTGATTGCTGATGGTTGCTTTAAAGTTATGTATCAGCCTAAGTTTAGAATTCAAGGTGATATTGCAGAGATTGCTGGTGCTGAGGCTTTAGTAAGACTAATCATCAATGATACTTTAATTCCACCTGATGATTTTATTCCAGCTTTAGAGTCAGCTCACTATACTCATTTGATTGACTATTTTGTCTTTGAAACTATTTGTAAGAGAATGAGAGAAAGATTAGACAGCAATCAAAAGATTTTACCTGTATCTTGCAACTTCTCAAGACACACTATTGTACGTCCTGAGTTTAAGTCAAAACTAAAAGAGATCATGGATAAATACCATTTAACCTATGACATGATCCCATTAGAGGTATCTGAGCACACTAATACCATTCGTCATAAAGAGTTGGTTGATGTAACTGACGAGCTTTCAAAAGAAGGCTTTAACATCTCTATTGATGATTTTGGTACTGCTCATGCAAATATTTACTCTTTAGCAGATTTAGCTGTATCAGAGGTTAAGTTTGATAAGAAGTTAATTGATAATATTGCCAAAAAGAATAACGAAAAACTCACTACAATCTTAAGTGTGCTTATCACTATGTGTAAGAAACTTGGTATTAAGACTATCGCTGAAGGCGTTGAGGATAAAGAACAGAGTCAAATTCTAAAAGACTTAGGATGTGATGAAATTCAAGGTTATTACTATAGTAGACCTATCAAGGATGAGGATTACTATAAGAAACTAAGCTAGAAAGCGTTATTTAGATTCGAAAAGCAATAGATCCTAAACTCCGCAGATCATAGTTACTAATCTTTGATCTGTTTCTTCGGAAAAGGAATTTTGAAAGTCTCAAAGAGATCTCTAGTTTTTTTAGGGATCTCTTTTACTATGTAAACACCCCTGCCAGCAGGTCTAGA
>JBNMJE010000073.1:0-11063 GCA_050873645.1 Succinivibrio sp.
CTAATGAAGGACAGTCCTTAATAGCAAAGAGCTGTCCTTGAAGATTTGTTTTTAACTATCTCTTCTCAGAGTTTTCGTTAAACAAGGTCATAGCAGCGCCATCTGGCATAACCTTAAAGCCTGACTTCTCATAGAAAGGACAGTTATTTTTATCCTCAGGCATAACGTCGATATAAAGATAGTCCTGATACTTCTCTTTAATCATCTTAATAAGAGTTGATGCAATATGATGACCTTGATAATCAGGATCAACTAAGACGTAATGGATAAAAGCAACCATTTCACTATCATCTAAGGCTCTGGCAAGTCCTACTAACTTATCACCATCCCATGCTGTAACCACAGTTTGAGAATTCATAAGAGCCTTATGTAATCTCTCAGGGAAATTAGCTGAATACCAGTTAATAGACTTAAATAAACGGTGTGTATCCTCTTTTGAGAACTTCTTTTCAAAGGTGTAAGCGATTACCATGTGTGGCCTCATTATTGTGTTAGTAAAAAAAGATCTTCCCCTAAAAATTAAGTGAAAGATCTTTTGTTTATTCCTTCAAGCCTTTGCTTGAAGCTTTGTATTAAAGTTGTGAACTAAAACTAGTTAAGCTTTAGTTCCTTTAAAACATAAGCTTTTAAGGTATTGTAGTCAGCAGGTAACTCTACAGCCTGTGAAGCTAACTTAGCTTTATCAGCTAAAGCCTGAGGTAGAGGTAAATCGATACCTAAAATTCTGTCTACATCAGCTTTGAACTTAGCTGGATGTGCAGTACCTAAGAAGATACCAGTCTCGCCTTCTTTTAGGTTATTCTCTAAAGTCTGATATGCAATAGCAGCATGAGGCTCTAAAACATAACCAGTCTTCTTATAAAGGTTCTGCATGGTCTTTTCAGTTTCAGCATCTGACATAGAGCCAAAAGCAAAGTCCTTTAATGACCAGCCCTGCATCTTAACTAATGCTTCAACTCGTGGCCAGTTGTTTGGTCTTGAGATATCCATTGCATTAGATAGAGTTGCAACAGTTGCATGAGGATCCCATTTACCTGACTGTAAATAACGAGGTACAGTGTCGTTTGCGTTACATGAAATAACAAATCGTGCCTTAAGACCTAAAGCTTTAGCAATTAAGCCTGCGGTGATGTTACCAAAGTTACCGCATGGAACTGAGAATACAACGTTGCTTCTCTTTTCCTTAGGCAACTGTGATACAGCTTCAAAGTAGTAAGATACCTGAGCTAATAAACGGCTGATGTTAATTGAGTTAGCACTGTTTAGACCAACAGTAGTCTTAAACTCAACGTCATCAAAAGCAGTCTTAACCATGTCCTGGCACTCATCGAAAATGCCATCAACCTGAACTGCTTTAATATTCTTACCTAAAGTTGCAATTAACTTTTCCTGAAGATCTGAAATCTTTCCCTTTGGATAGAGAACTACAACATCAATTCCCTTCTGCTCATAGAAAGCAGCTGCTACAGCTGCACCGGTATCACCTGAGGTTGCAGTTAAAATAGTTAAATGCTTATCGCCACGGATTGAGCCTAAAACACGAGCCATGAAACGAGCACCAAAGTCTTTGAATGCTAAGGTAGGACCGTGGAATAACTCTAAGGCATATACATTCTCATCAGCTTTTACAATTGGAGCTTTAAAAGTAAAAGCATCAGCAATAATGCTCTCTAATTCAGGGATCTCATCACCGATTAAGTGACGTAAAATCTTTTGAGAACGCTCTACTAATGGTAAGTCTAATAACTCATCTACATTAGCTAATGGTTCGATATGATCTGGGAAGAATAAGCCCTGATCTTTACCAATACCTTTTACAACTGCCTGTGCAAAAGATACCTTCTCGTTATGATCTTTTAAATTGTATAGTTCCATAATTTATTTACTAATCCTCTAAAGCTTCTGCATAGGCACCACGTCTGTCAATCTTACAAATATGACAGAATCCGTCTTCGTTGGCAATAAAGTTCCTCTCAAGATATTCTTTCATCTGCTCTGCTTTTTCTTTGTCTTCAAAGATTGAGAATACAGATGAACCTGAGCCTGAAATACCGGTAGCTAATGCACCTAAGGTCTTACCGTGCTCTCTTGCCTCTGTAAAACCAGGAATTAAGCTTGCTCTGTAAGGTTCTGCAATCACATCGATTAGGCAGGAAGCTGCAAGCTTGTCATTACCCTCATGACAGGCATGAACAAAGGTAGCTAAACGACGACCAAAGGTAATCACATCAGCACGTGAATATTCCTTTGGCAGAATTTGACGAGCAGCATTAGTTGAAACTTTAATACCAGGGAAACATGATACCCAGTACCAATTGTCAAAATCAGGAAGAGTGGTAGATATCACTCCATTTTCCTGAACGATAAGCTGCAGACCACCGAAATAGCATGGAGCAACGTTATCGTAATGAATAGAGCCTGAGATTTTTCCCTCAAGTCTACCCATAAGCTCAAGGCAGCCTTCCTGACCTAAAGCTTCTGAATGAATAGCATCTAGAGCTACTACAGCAGCTACCACAGAAGCTGCTGATGAGCCTAAACCTGAGCACACTGGTAGGTTCTTAGATAACTCCATGTGCACATTTTTAACTTTTAAGCCTTTTTTCTCTAAAGCATCTTGGTACATTAAATAAGCATCGTACACGATGTTCTTTTTAGGATCAGATGGCAGTTTGTGGGCAAAACGGCCTACAACTGAAACATCACAACCTGGCTCTGAGTTTTCAGAGATAGTAATTTCATCTCCTAATAAAGCTCCATCGATAGGCTTTAGAGCTGCACCTAATAAATCAAAACCTACTGACAGGTTTGCAGCTGATGCAGGAGCATATGCTTTAAAAATCTTAGACATGGTTAAATCCTAATCCTCATGAGCCCAATTCTGTAAACGTAAAATATCAGAGAGCACACCTGCCGCTGTAACCGCAGTACCTGCACCGTAACCTCTGATTACTAATGGAATTGGCTGATAGTAAGCTGTGGTGAAAGCTAAAGCATTCTCACCGTCACGTACCTTGAATAAAGCCTGATCAGGACCTACTGCCTGTACAGAGCAGGTGCACTTACCGTCTTTAATAGAACCAACATAGCGTAATACCTTACCTTCAGCTTTGGCTTTTTCTACTAAAGCTGTAAATGAAGCATCAGCTTTCTTGATGTTCTCGATAACTTCCTGTGCATTATTGCCCTGCAAGTATTCAGAAGGAACAGCGCCCTGTACATCAACGTCTGATAACTCTAACTTCAGACCGCACTCACGAGCTAGGATTAACAGCTTTCTTGCTACATCCATACCATCAAGATCGTCTTTTGGATTTGGCTCTGTAAAGCCCTTCTCATAAGCAATCTTAGTTGCCTCTGATAAAGACATGCCATCTTCAACAAGACCGAACAGGTATGAAAGTGTACCTGATAGGATACCTGAGAAATCAATCAGTCTGTCGCCTGCTGCAAGCTCATTCTGTACAGTGTTGATAACTGGTAGACCAGCACCTACGTTTGCTTCATATAAGAACTTTCTGTGCTGAGCACGAGCGGTTCTTCTTAACTCCTGATAGTACTCATAAGAACCGGTGTTAGCTTTCTTACTTGGGGTTACTACGTGGTAACCTGCCTTCATGAAATCAACATACTTTAGAGCTAACTCTTCAGATGAGGTGCAATCAACTAAAACTGGGTTGATTAAATGAGCATCTTTAATTAACTGCTCTGCTGCCTCTGGAGTTAATGTAGGTTTATCACTCTTAGCTAATAGATCTTTATAGTTCTCTAAATCCACGCAATTTGGATCTGAGATAAAGTGCTTGGAGTTACCGATACCTACAACTCTGATATCAATACCATGACTGTCTGACAATTCTGTTCTCTGACGCTTGATCTGAGCTAATAACTCACCACCTACGCCACCACAGCCGATTAGTACAACATCAATACGCTGTCTTGAATTGAAGAAAGCTGTATGGGCAAAAGCTACCGCCTCTGTAACTCTCTTTTGTGAGATTACAGCTGAAATTGAACGCTCTGATGAGCCCTGAGCAATTGCTCTGATGTTTACGTTTGCCTCAGCTAAGGCTCTAAAGAATTTACCTGAAATACCGCGCACCATGCGCATACCATCGCCCACAACGGAGATAATTGCACAGCCTTCCTTAATTTCAACAGGATTTAATAAGCCTTCTTTTAACTCTAACTTAAATTCTGCATTGATAACTTTCTTAGCCTTAGCAAGTTCTGACTGGCTGATGCAGAATGAAATTGAGTACTCAGATGATGACTGAGTAATTAAGGTAATAGAAATACTTGCTCTTGATACAGCGGTAAACAGACGACCTGCCATACCAACCATACCCTTCATACCAGGACCTGAGATATTGATTAGAGCAACATTCTTCAAGTCTGAAATACCTTTAATAGGTACTGATAAATCTGTCTCCTCAGAAATTAAGGTACCAGGACCTTTTGGATTCTTGGTGTTCTTAATTAAGCAAGGGATCTCAAACTGGGCAATAGGAGCAATAGTACGAGGATGTAGTACCTTAGCACCGAAGTAAGATAACTCCATAGCTTCAGCATAAGACATCTTCTTTAGAAGAACTGCGCCTTCTACAGCTCTTGGATCGCAACTGTAAACACCGTCAACGTCAGTCCAGATTTCACAGCACTCAGCATTTGAAATTGCAGCTAAACATGCAGCTGAATAATCAGAACCATTTCTGCCTAACAGTACTAACTGACCTTGAGCATTACCGCCACAGAAACCTGACATTAAAGTAATAGCTTCTTTGTCATCAGGCAGAGCTGCATAACGAGCTCTTGACTGCTCAATGTTTACAGAAGACTCCATGATACCGCCTTCTGTTACTAATACCTGAACAGGATCAATCACTCTTACTTTCTTGCCTAAAGCCTTTAACAGCTCTGACATGATTAGAATTGAGAAACTCTCACCACGGCTTTCTACGAATGCCATTACAAGTTCTGGACATACACCTAATAAAACCATACCATCCAAACGCTGTTTTAAGATGTCCATGGTCTTGTTGAATTCACCTAAGATCTTGTCGGTGTCGAACTTTTCGTACTTTGAGCCTAAGGTTGTAATAATTGGTTCAACAATAGAGCGGATCTGAGCGAACTCTTCGCTTCCGTCTTTACCGGCAGCACCTTGTGCTACCAAAGCTACTAATAAATTGGTAATCTTTGCTGGAGCAGACAGAACTAAAGCTGTCTGTGATCTCTTAGCAGTATCAAGCGCAATTTCAGCTACATCCTGAAATCTCTGTGCATTTGCAACTGATGTACCGCCAAACTTAAGAACGCGCATAAAACTAGGCTCCTGTTGAAAAGCTAAATAATCTTTTTATAGTTGAAGTTAACGACTTTTGGATTTAAACCAGTCTTGCTCTAAAACACTAATCTTAATGTCTTAAACTCAGGTAAATAATCCTGAACTTACAAATTTCTAGAGAGGTAACTTTGGATATGTGCTCTACATCTATAGATCTGTAATGTTGTAATAAAGTTGTTGTTAACTTTTTTATTTATTGAGTAATTCAATAATAGATATATGAAAATCTATTTTTAAAGTTTTATCAATTATTGTCAATTCAAATTTGCCCTGTCTTTGCCATTTTCGGCAGGAAGTGGCAGGTACCATTTCTTATAAATTTAAAATATCTTTAAAGATCATAAAGTTAAATAATGGCACTATCCTTGCAAATTCCTAAAAAATCATAATTTTTGGGAAATTATAAAAATGGGAAATGTACTGAATTTGGGCAATGTACAGGCAATTTTACGGTCATCAGACAGTTTGCTTGCTAAAAACCTGTTGTTATCTATACAAAGCAATGCTGTAAATGCATCAACACTTGCATCTAATGCTACTAGTGCAGTTACAGCAACGCTTTTACCGAATACCAATCTTATTGCTAGCTCTATCAATGCAAGCACTGTCAATGCTAGCAGTATAGTTGCTTTTCAAAAAGAACTTGAAAGGCAGTCAAAGCAGCAAGCTTATGAGGATAAGCTCAATTCTATAAAGCAGGGGATCAGTTCTACCGCATCTAAAGCAACATTAGATTCAGCAACTGCAAGTTCTGCTTTTTATTATGCTAATAATAAAGAATTAAGCTCCTTATCTAGTTCTTCAAAAGCAGATAATTTAAAAGGCAAAAAAGCTCTGCAAGGTGGACTTTATTCTCAAGATTTTGGTTCTGAGAGTTTAGAGTCTGTAAATACTGATGCTATAGATGAACTAGCTCCAGTTTCAAGACGTGATGCTTCACTCAATGAATCATTCAATAATGATGACACCGATCCTCATGTAATTGAACAGGAGTTAAAAGAGATCTTTTTAAATTCAGCTCATTGCGCTTCAAAGTCTATCTTTGAAAATGAATTGTCTTTAGATGACACCCCTATCTTTTTTGGATCAGAACATTCTCTTAGTGTTTCAGCATCAGTAGCTCAATTAGTCGATAACATGGTAAATACTCTTTTGAGCTACCAGAGCATTCCATTAAATAATGCTTTAGGGATGATGGCAAATATCACTATGCTCATGAAAGCAGTAAGTGACAGCACCACTACTGCTATTGAGACCATCTCTCAATCAACTGTACTTACCAATCAGTACAATCCAAAAGTAATCATGCTGCCATTGTATGTCTTAGGTTATAGCCTTATTGATTACATCAGACGCTATAACTGTAAAGAGTTCAATTACAAGAAGGAAAGACAGAAAGCTGAAGAAAAGATCGCTAAAAACGAGAAAGAGCGTAAACAGAGAATGGCTGAGTTTGCAGCCTCTTTTCAGTTTAACTACAGTTAAGGATGCAGACAGCTGTTAATGCTGTTTAGATTTCCAAAAGATCTCCCCTCACTCCGTGAAAAATGCAAAGATGAAAACTCATCTTTGCATTTTCACGGTGCATTTCCTTCTCACAGATATTTTCTTTCTCACGGAAAGTTTCTTTTCCACTGATTATTTCATATTGATAAACATACCGTTCGAACGCTAGCTTGATTAAAGTTTACTAATCAAAACAAAAGATTCTCAATATTTGGGATTAACATAGTTTTTATTTTTTAATAAATGGGGATTTGCGTTATTTTTAATTCTAATTAAATTAGAACTTAAGTATAATCTCTAACTAGAGGTAGATACTTAATGAACAAATTCATTTTCAAAAGAAAATGTTATAAGTCGCTTTTAGAGTGGAAAGAAAAACACAGCAATCGCAATGCTCTTTTAGTTAAAGGCGCTAAAGGTGTAGGTAAAACTACGCTTGTAAAAGAATTTGCTAAAAATGAATTTAAAACCTACCTTCTGATTGACTTTGAAACAGTAACTAAAGAGATCATAAGCTTGTTTGATGACATGCAGAATTTAGACTGGTTCTTTCTAAAGCTGCAACAGTTTACTCATGTAAGACTCTATGAACATGACTCAGTCATCATTTTCGATGAGGTTGAGTTTTTGCCGCGAGCAAGACAGGCTATCAAATATCTTGTAGCAGATGGTAGATACAAGTACATAGAAACAGGATCATATCTTGAGCGTAAGAAGAACCTTCAAAATATACTGATACCAAGTGAAGAGCAAAAACTCACTCTAAGCCCTTTAGATTTTGAAGAGTTTTTATGGGCAACAGGAGATGAAACTACAGCTGATACCATAAAACAGCTCTTAAAAAATAAGATAGCGGCAGGCAAGACTCTACATCAAAACTTAATGCAAAAGTTTAACCTTTACATGTTGATCGGCGGTATGCCTGAAGCTATCAAGGCTTACACTGCTACAAACAACCTTGAAGAGGTAGACAGTGTAAAAAGGCAACTCATAAAAGAATACGAAGATGATCTTATAAAGATTAAGAGAAAAGGTATTGCTTACAAGTTATTCAAAGCAATACCTGAAAACCTGCGTAACCAAGCGTCTCGATTTATCCTGTCTAATGTAAAGAAAGGAGCAAGATCTGTTAGTGTTCAGAAGTTACTGCCTGAGATTTTAAGTTCCTATGCGCTTAACATTGCCTATAAAGTAACAAATCCTGATGAGCTGTTAGGACTTTGCTCTGAAAACAGTTGCTACAAACTTTTCCTCTCTGATACAGGACTTTTCATTACACTTGCTTTTATCGACAAGAAATACACAGAGAATGTAATTTATAACAAATTGCTTTCAGACAAGCTCGAAGCTAATTTAGGTTATGTATACGAGAATGTTGTAGCTCAAATGCTAGTTTCAAAAGGTTATAAGCTTTTCTATTACACTATAAAAAGTGAAACATCTAATCATTTGTATGAAGTTGATTTTTTAATCTCTGAAGGTGACAAGATAAGTCCAATTGAAGTTAAATCTGGCAATTACAGGCAACACAAATCACTAGATGTCTTTTGTGAAAAATTCAGTAGAAGAGTAAAGAACAGATACGTTATCCACACTAAGGATTACTCTTTTGTTCATGGAATACATTACCTTCCAATATATATGGTGCCCTTTCTTTAACACCTGAAGATTTGAGATATTAAGGAAGAAAGAGATTCTGAATACTACATGACAGTTTCCTAATCGAATACACAGAAAGTTTGGATGTAAAATACTTTAAACACTTAATATCTCAAAAGAAATTTGCACCAAAATTTGCCACCCAATAAAAACGCTTACACTCACATAAAACATCGCATTCTTATGCAATAAGAGCTGTCTTTTTTTAGATGCTAGAAAAAAAAGCGCTCAAAATGTGCTTTTTATAGTAAAATACCGAGAGTTTGTGTGCTGAAAAGAAAGTGATATTCAATCAGAACAGCACTAACGGCTGTATCAAAAAATGTATTTTATTGAGGATAGGATCATGAGAAAACCTGTTGTAATGGGTAACTGGAAATTAAACGGTACCAAGTCAACTGTTACTGATTTAATTAAGGCATTCAGAGAGCCAGCTGACAAAAATGCAAACGTAGATGTTGCAATTTGTGCTCCTGCTATTTTCATTGGTATGGTTGAATCATTAGCAACTGGTTCAAACTTAAAGTGGGGTTCAGAGGACTGCGATATCCACACTAAGGGTGCTTACACCGGTGAGAACTCACCTGAGATGTTAAAAGAGTTCGGTTGCACCTACGCTATCGTTGGTCACTCAGAGCGTCGTGGCTACCACAATGAGTCAAATGAAATCGTTGCTGGCAAGTTTAAAGCTGCTCAGGAGAACGGTTTAACTCCAGTATTATGCATCGGCGAGTCAGAGGCTGAGTACGATGCAGGTAAGACTCTTGATGTTTGCAAGGCAGAAATCAAGGCTGTTATCGATTTATGCGGTATCGAAGCATTCAAGAATGCAATCATTGCTTACGAGCCAATTTGGGCTATCGGTACTGGTAAGACTGCAACTCCAGAGATCGCTCAGAACGTTCACCACGGTATCCGTGAGTTCTTAAAGACCTTCAATGCAGAAGTTGCTGACGGCGTACGTATTCTTTACGGTGGTTCATGCAACGCTAAGAATGCTGCTGACATCTTCGCACAGCCAGATGTTGATGGTGGCTTAATTGGTGGTGCTTCATTAAAGGCTCCAGATTTCACTGCTATTATCGAAGCAGCTGCTAAGGCTTAATTTAAAAATAACGGACACGTGTAATATGGCAATCAAGAAAATTGGTGTTCTGACCTCAGGTGGTGATGCACCAGGCATGAACGCAGCAATTCGTGCTGTAGTTCGCACAGCTTTATCATATGGTTGGGAAGTTTTAGGTGTACGTGATGGTTACTCAGGATTACATTCAGGTAACTTCGTACAGTTAAACAGCCACTCAGTATCTGATCTGTTAAACCGTGGCGGTACTTTCTTAGGTACAGCTCGTTTTCCACAGTTCAAGCAGCCTCAGGTTCGTCAGGAAAGTGTTGAAGTTATGAAGAAACACGGCATCGATGCTCTAGTAGTTATCGGTGGTGACGGCTCATACATGGGCGCTAAGTTAATTTCTGAGTTAGGCTTCCCTTGCATTGGTTTACCAGGCACTATCGATAACGATATCGCTGGTACTGATGCTACTATCGGTTTCGATACAGCTTTAAATACTGCTGTTGAAGCTATTGATAAGTTACGTGACACCTGTTCTTCACACAAGCGTATCAGCGTTGTTGAAGTTATGGGCCACCACTGCGGTGATTTAGCTGTATGCGCAGCTGTATCATGCGGTACTGAGGCAGTTCTTGTTCCAGAAGTTGAGTGGAACAAAGAGCAGGTTTATGCTGACATTAAGAAAGGCATCGATGCTGGTAAGCGTCATGCAATCTTAGTTGTTTGCGAGAACCAGACAGATGTTCACCAGATGGCTAAAGAGTTAGAAGAGTTAACTGGTCTTGAGACCCGTGCTACTGTTCTAGGTCACATTCAGCGTGGTGGTTCACCATCAGCTGTTGACCGTGTATTAGCATCACGTATGGGTGCTTATGCTTGTGAGCTTTTAAAGAACGGCGAATCAGGTCGTTGTATCGGTGTTGAGCGTGGCGAATTAGTTCACCATGACATCATCGAGTGCATCAACAACATGAAGCACCAGTTCATGAAGAGCACTTACGATTTAGCTTTAAGCTTGAAGTAATTATTACTTTTCTCAAAATGCCCTCTTAATGAGGGCATTTTTCTATTGTTTCTGCATTTTTTCATTTCAGATCTTCCTAATTTCTACTATTTTTTTTCAATAAAGGACAATTCACTAAATTGTCTATATAATCGTTAGGTATAGGTAGAGGAGTTTTTATGAAAGATATCAGTTCAGCAGATTCGTTTAAGGATTTTACTTTAGATAACTCTATCTATATTGATAAGACTCAATATTTACCAAGTTTAATCAAGCTTAAAAGAATCTTTATCTCCCGTCCTCGTCGTTTTGGTAAATCTCTTACCTTAGATACTATTGCTACATTATTTGGCTATGGTGTTGACCCATACTTTAAAGGTACTTGGATTTATGATAAGTGGACAGAGCCTACCTATCCTGTATTTAGATTAAATCTGATTGAATATCCAAAATCAGACCTAAAAGAATTTAAAAGA
>JBNMJE010000074.1:0-10759 GCA_050873645.1 Succinivibrio sp.
AGGCTTCTAGACCTGCTGGCAGGGGTGTTTACATAGTAAAAGAGATCCCTAAAAAAACTAGAGATCTCTTTGAGACTTTCAAAATTCCTTTTCCGAAGAAACAGATCAAAGATTAGTAACTATGATCTGCGGAGTTTAGGAGTCAAAAGTGAGGAGGTCGTTTAATTCTCGTTTTTTCTTTATTAGAAAGTGTATCTTGCACCTGCTGAAACCTGAGTTCCTGATTTAATCTTGCTCTTTTTAACATCAGAGCCAGCATCAAACTCAGCTTCAGTCCAAACCTTGAAATTGCTGTTGATACCATACCTCAAGGAAACAGGAATTCTCTTATAGGAGAAGGTATCCTTTGTACCATCCTTGTGTTCGGTATCTTCTTTCCAGTAGTTGTAACCTGCAAACACGCCAACACCATTATCAAAGGTATAGCCTGCTACAAATTCATAGCCTTTAGCATCGATGTCTGATTTTGGATTTTCCTGTGTAAAATCAGTCTTCATCTTGTAGGCTGTGGTTGATAAGAATAATCCTGACTGTGGATTACCCCAAGATAAAGCACCAGCATAGTGGTTTGCTTTGTCAAATCTTAAATTGTTGATAGAGGTTGCATCGTCCTGTCCTTTTACATGGCTTAAACCTAATTTAAAAGACAGTGGACCATATACAACATGATCAAAGGTATAACCTAAAGCAGCACCAACACCACTTTCGATATCACGGTACTTACCAAATAAAGGAGTACCATCAGCTGCAGTCTCATAAGTTACACTAGCAAAAATGCCCTTATTGTCGTAATCATAACGGATCACGCCATTGCGACTTTCACCATGTAAACCTAAAGCGGCCTGATTACCAACCTCTTCCCAGATATCAGAAGAGATCATGACTTTATGGGCAGAATCATAAGCTTTACCGCCTAGGATCTTTCCATAATCTTTAAAGTCTGCGCCAACGTATTGCTCACGAGCTTTGATGTGATCGCCAATCTTCTTATTATGACCGTCAGCCATATCCCATTCAGAAAATGCAAAAGTAGAAACCCAGTCTAGAACCTGTGTTTCGCCTGCGATGGATAAACGTGAAGAATTGACTAAAGATGAATCATGATCACCTGCATAGTTATCATGACCGTTGAACAGCACTGATTGAACTCTTCCTCCAATAGAAAGAGCAGTACCGTCCTTATCATAGACTGTAGCAGCATCAGATGCTGCTGAGCATATGACCATCAAAACTGCTGTAGCAACTAGTGACTTTTTCATTATATTTCCCGTATAAGGATTTGTGCGCATTCTTTTTTATATTAATAGTCAGTATTGATTGTGTAAAAAGATCTGTAAATAATCAATAAACTTGTATCAAATACATGCTTTGTATCTCAAAATATTTTCAAAACAACAAGTTATTGCTAAATTTGAGGTTGAAAACAGAGAAAAATTGAGGCGTTTTAAAGACAGCAAAAAGCCCCACTCAGATTTCTGAATGAGGCTTTTGAGATTAAAGTTAAAAAATTAACTTAAATCAAATTAGAAGGTGTAACGAGCACCTGCTGATAATAAGGTACCAGTCTCAAAATCAGGATACTGTCTCTGCTGATCTTTTGTAGTAGATGAATTTGCATCAAACTCAGCTTCACCCCAGATGTTGAAGTTGCCGTTGATTGCATAGTTTACGTATACTGGAACACGACGGATTGTAGCGGTACCACCGTTGATAGAACCATCTTTGTACTTCTGATCAACAAAGTTGTAACCGGTGAAAGCACCAATACCGTTGTCGAAGGTATAACCTACAACAAACTCATAACCCTTAACCTTATTAGCTAAAGATGAATTTGATGGAACAAAATCATTTTCTCTCTGCTTTGCACGCTGAGTGTTGTATAAAGCACCGATGTATAAACCGTTATCGGTTGAACCCCATGCGATAGATGCTGAGATTACCTTGAAGTCATCGAAGGTTGCAGATTTTGCAAACTGTAAGAGGTTCTTAGAAAAATCATCCTGACCCTTAACGTATGAGTAACCTGCCTTGAATGATAATGGGCCAAATACTACGTTATCGAAAGTGTAACCAGCAGCTGCTGCAAAACCACCTTCAACGTCAACTTTGTTGCCAGCAACTGTTGAACCATCAGCAGCAGTCTGGTATGAAACAGAACCAAAGATACCGTTGTTGTCGTATACATAACGGAACATGCCGGTACGACGGTCACCGTTGATTGAGCCCTGTAAACGAGCACCGAAGTCCTCGAATATGTCAGTTGCAGCTAAAACAGCGTTAGCAGCATCGTAGGTCTTACCACCTAAGATCTTACCGAAATCACCGTAATCAGCACCAACATACTGCTCACGAGTATTGATGTTATCGCCCCATGACTGACCTGAAGTGTTGCCATCAGCCATGTTCCACTCTGAGAAAGCGAATACTGAAACTGAATCATTGATCTTGGTGTTACCAGCAATGTTTAAACGAGCTGAGTTAACTAAACCAGCATCGTTCTCAGCGATACCAGCTGCGTTACCATTGTAAACAACAGCCTGAACACGACCGCCAACAGCTAATGAAGTACCGTCTTTATCGTATACAGTAGCAGCGTTTGCAGAAGTTGCTGCAGCAGCAACAACAGCTAAAGCTAATAATGATTTTTTCATAATATATTTTCCCATAGTTTATTTTTAATTTGTTGTAAGTAGGAGTTAGCCCCCTCTTACGTTTTTTGATTTTACTCAATATTAACTTTTCGTCAACAAAATTTGGCGTATGCAACAAAATCGTATCTTATTTTTAACATTTGCCCGATTTTGATAACTTTGCACTTTATTTTTTATGCAAAATAGTGCAGTAAAATTAACTATACATTTACATATCGTTAACACAGGCATATTTATCGGTTTTCTGAGACGCCATATTTTTAATGCATGCCCTTAATGCTTATCTATTCTTTATCATTAATCCGCATCTAATAAGGCGCAAAGTCCATTTTAGGACTAAAAATTTATAGACATCTTTTTGAAAGTTGTATAGTGAAAACGTTGAGGTAACAGCTGACACTTGAACAATAAAATATACAATTTAATCTTTGCAGGCAAAAAAAATAAAAAAGGCTGGCATGATTTTACTCATCTCCAGCCTTTTATTTACAGGATAAACTTTTTACAGAATTAACTTTAGAGTTAACGTCGTAATTGATGTTGTTAATGATAATTAGATATTGTTAATGATGTTCTTTACTACAGCAGGACCTCTATATACTAATGAAGAATAGAGCTGTACTAAGGTAGCACCATTCTCTAATTTCTCACGAGCAGATACAGGATTTGAAACACCACCTACACCAATTAAAGGGATCTTGCCTTTAATTAGAGAATTAACTTTAACTAAGGTCTGAGTACTTGCTACTCTCAAAGGTTCACCTGACAATCCGCCCCACTCACTTGCGTGTTCCATACCGTGGATGATGTCACGACGTGTAGTAGTATTAGTGCAGGTCATACCATCGATTCCTAAATCAAGACATACCTTACAGATACTCTCAATAGCATCGTCTGATAAATCAGGACCAATCTTTACTACTAATGGTACGTACTTATTGAACTTTTCTTTTAACTCAGCCTGTCTTTTCTTTAATGGCTCTAAAAGCTTAATTAAAGGTTCACGAGCCTGAAGTTTAGTTAAATCAGGAGTGTTAGGACAAGATACGTTTACAGCAATATAGTCAGCATACTGATAAACCTTATCCATGCAGATTAAGTAATCGTCAACTGCTTTTTCAATAGGTGTAGTTTCGTTCTTACCAATACTTACACCTAAGACACCGTCATAGGTACGTTTCTTTAAGTTCTCAACTAAATAATCCACACCAAGATTATTAAAGCCCATGCGATTGATAATACCCTGAGCACCTTTGATTCTGAACATTCTTGGTCTTGGATTACCAGGCTGTTCTTTAGGTGTTACAGTACCTACCTCAATATGACCAAAGCCTAAAGCTCCAAAGAAATCAATGGCATCACCATTCTTATCAAGACCTGCTGCCAGACCTACAGGATTTTTAAACTGTAAGCCCATCATCTGTACAGGACGGAAAGCTACATTCTGAGAGAATAGAGTCTTCCATGGATTCTTTGACAGAAATTTAGCACTATTGATAATCACACCATGAGCAGTTTCTGCATCTAGCAAAAACAGTAATGGTCTGATAAAGGTTGGATACAGGCTATAAGGGATCAATTGCATATTCTTTCTCTAATTTTGCTTTGTAAAACTGTGTTCTTAAAATTATGTCTGTAAATCTTGAGTCTGTAAATCTTGAGTCTGTAAATCTTGAGTCTGTAAATCTTGATTCTGTTTACTTAGACAGTGATTTTAAGCATAAGTTCTAATTTAATCTTTGTATTTTTACAAACTTGTTTTCCTGAGTGGTAAGTAACTCAAAGATACCATGAATACCATCAGCTGAGGTGAACTCTTTTAGATGGTTAGCATCAAGATCAACTACCATACCCTCATCTGTTCTGACACGGATCCTCTTTACGGATCCCTGATAAACAGACAGGAGAGTATCCCTGTCTATCGACAGGGAAAATCTGTAATGTTTATATCCGTACATTACTTTATTACTCTTTCAAACTTTATCACGCTTTTAATCAACAACTACTTTACGTCTTTTAAAGCAGACTCAACTTTCTCGTAAATTGATCTTGAGATTGAAGGGATCTTCATTAACTTCTCAAGACGTTCACGGATCATCTGCTGACGTTTAGCATCAAGTCTTCTAAAGCTTAATAATGGAGTTAATATTCTTGCAGCAACACTTGGGTTAATGCTGTTTAATCTCTGAACTTCAGAGCATAAAAGATCATAACCACGACCTGATAAATCGTTTAGAGCTACAGGATTTGATAAAGCTAAAGCACCAGGCAGAGCTCTTACTCTGTTAGGGTTATTGCCATCATATGATGGGTGTTTCTTTAACTCATTTACATTATCCACAGCTGATACATCAGGTACGGTTGCCTGTACTCTAAAGTAATTATCAAAGGCTAATGCATTCTTTGAATAATCCTTTTCAAAGCTCTTTAAGATCTCTTCTTTACACTTTAGATTTAAGTAAACAGCATCAGTTAAAGCCTGTAACTTGTCAGTCATGTTAGCAGAGCTTGTATAGTGTCTTAGAACTAAAGCTGATGCAATATCTGACTTAGCTGTAGCTACATAAGCTACTGACAGCATATGCAGAGCACTGTTGCTGATAGCACGGCGTGACATATCAATTACAGAGTACATATCAGACTGAGCTTTAATTCTGCCGTAAATCTCATAAAACTCTTTTTCTAAGGCAACAGCTACTCTCTGCTCTAATTCGTTGTGCAATCTTGCAATTGCATCAATGTCGATGTTGTCTTCAAAGGTTTCCATTAAAGATGCTACTGACATGATCTTTAAAGTCTCATTTAGTAACAACAGATCGGTGTCCTTGTTAACTGACTTTAACAGAGCCTTGTATGATTCGATAAGCTCTACAGGATCTTTTAGAGTGCCACCTTGCTCTAAGAGCTTGATGTTCTCATGAACATAGCGTTTTTGCATGGTCTGGGCACTGTCTACCTTGATGAAGGCATCATCACAGAATGACAGCATGTGCTGTAATTCCTCTGTTGAGTATGGTGCATCAAGTTTTACTGGAGCTGAGAAGTCACGTAGAATTACAGGTAAAGTGCCCTTATCTAAGGTAAATGAGTAAGTCTGGGACTCCTCTTTTAACACTATAAAGCCTGATGCTGACAGTTCAGCAGGATGTACATCATGACCTTCAGGATCTAAGAAACTGATCCTGATTGGCATGTAGAAAGGTAATTTCTCTTTTTGGTCACGTGTAGGCTTGGTATTCTGAGTCAGAGTTAAGTTTAAGGTTCTGTTTGCCTCATCATAGGTCCATGAAGCTTTTACATTTGGAGTACCAGCCTGAGTATACCAGCGACGGAACTGAGTTAAATCAATCTCGCCTGCCTCTTCCATGCATGATAAGAAGGCCTCAATGGTTACAGCCTGACCATCAAACTTGGTTAAATACAGAGTTAAAGCTTTCTTAAACTTAGTCTCACCGATTAAGGTGTGGATCATACGGATAACTTCAGCACCTTTATCGTAGATAGTTACGGTGTAGAAGTTATTCATCTCCATAACCTCTTCAGGTCTTACAGGGTGTGCCATTGGAGAGGCATCCTCTGCAAACTGTGGACCACGAATTACGTTAATAGCATGAAGTCTAGTTAAAGCACGGCTTGCAACGTCAGAGCTAAATTCCTGATCACGGAATACAGTCAAGCTCTCTTTTAAGGATAACTGGAACCAGTCTCTTAAGGTTACTCTGTCACCTGTATAGTTATGGAAGTACTCATGACCGATCACGCTTTGTACGTTATAGAAAGCTGTATCAGTAGCAGTCTGAGGATCAACCATGACATAAATTGAGTTGAAAACATTCAGACTCTTGTTTTCCATAGCACCGAAGTTGAAGAAATCAACTGCTACAACTTTGAAGTTATCAAGATCATATTCAAGTCCCCAGCGAGTTTCATCCCACTTCATTGAGTCCTTGATGCTCTGCATTGCCCATAGACCTCTGTCATGAGCACCTCTGTCAACATAAA
Source organism: Succinivibrio sp. (assembly GCA_050873645.1). GTDB lineage: Bacteria > Pseudomonadota > Gammaproteobacteria > Enterobacterales > Succinivibrionaceae > Succinivibrio. The sequence goes on from JBNMJE010000074.1 coordinate 6,654, forward strand.
GCTGAAGTGAGACCTTGCGACCTGACTTGGTGGTATAGCTGTCAGACACAATATCAAAGGTACCTGCAACTAAAGCAAACAGATATGATGGCTTTGGAAATGGATCTTCCCAAACGGCATAGGCTCTACCCTTTTTAGTACCTTCATCAATGAGGTTACCATTTGATAAAAGAACGCCACAACCGTACTCAGGACCAATGATGGTAACTTTGTACTTTGCTAAAACATCTGATCTGTCTAAAAAGTAGGTAATACGTCTGAAGCCCTGTGGCTCACACTGAGTGCAGAAGGCGCCGTTTGACTTGTATAAGCCCATTAAAGAGGTATTAGCTGTAGGATTGATAGCATTCTCAATTACAAGTTCAAACTCATCTGGAACATTAGCAATCTCAAGCTTGTCTTTAACAATCTTGTACTTACAAGGAATACCGTCTAACTTAACTGAAAGAAGCTTTAAATCCTCACCATCTAATACTAATGGAGCCTTATGATCTTTGGTTAATCGTCTGTATTTTGCAACAGTAGTTACCTTGGTAGCTTCATCGTCAAGTTCAAAGGTAAGATCAATATGGCTTGAGGTAAAGTCTGGTGCTTTATAATCAGTACGTTTCTGTGCCTTATAGGTATTGTTCTTTTCCATGATATTTCCTTGCTTTTACAAAAAAGCCTGGCATTTACCAGGCTCTTTTAAACTAATTATCTTTTTCTGCCTGATATTGCAGTAGCAATGGCTTTTCTTCGACTTCATGCGCACCTGCTTTGGTGAGCATATCTGAGTAGTCAGAAGCAATATTTACAGTTTCCTGTAAAATTGGATCGTCATATTCAAAGTCATCTGGCAGATCTTTTACAGATTTAACTTCAGGCTTGTTCATAGCCTTAAGTCTGATGTTAGTGTTCTTTAAGGTGATCTTCTCATCTTCATCGAACAGCTTCTTACGCTCATCAAAATTCAGAGTAAGAGTCTTACTGTTCTTTAATTTATAGTATCTGTCTCTTTCAGACTGAATTACCTTAAATACAGGATCAGTGCTGATTCTCTTTTCATGCAGAGCCATCAGATCTTTAACAAAGAAGCTTGGATCTGAGTACTTCTGATATTTAGAAGGAGCAATCTTATCCCAGTTTAAAGCATTAGGTTCGGTCTTCTCACCAAACTCAGTTACATCAATTAAAGTAGGCATAGCAATATCTGGAGTTACGCCCTTTAACTGAGTTGAACCACCATTGATTCTGTAGAATTTAGCGATGGTATAGTGAATAGAACCTAAATCAGCGCCGATGAGATCATAGAGTCTTGTAAGTGGACGAGACTGCTGAACAGTACCCTTACCATATGAGGTATCACCTACAATTAATGCTCTGCCATAATCCTGCAGCGCTGCTGCCATAATCTCAGAGCTTGATGCTGACAGTCTGTTAATTAAGACTACTAATGGTCCTTTGTATAACATTGAAGCATCAGTGTCGTCGTAAGCAGATTCATTGCCGTTGACATCACGAACTAAAACTACAGGACCATCTTTGATGAAAAGACCTGTAGTATAGACAGCCTCAGGTAATAAACCACCACCGTTGTTTCTTAAATCAACGATGATACCGTCTACGTTCTCACTTTCTAACTTTGATAGCTCGCGTTTTACATTTAAAGACAAGTCTGTATAGAAGCTAGAAATAGTGATTACACCAATCTTTCTGCCATCATAAGAGGTATAAACCTTTGATTTTGCCTCTTTATCCTGAAGTCTAATCTTGTCACGGGTAAGTTCAACATTAAAGGTCTTAGCAGCAGCGCCTTCGCCACGCTCGATTTCTAGCACAACCTTAGTGCCCTTCTTACCTTTAATCTTTTTAACTACCTCTGTAAGTCTCCAGCCAATGATATCCTCGAATTTGCCGTGTTCTTGTTTTACAGCAACGATCTTATCTTTTGGCTTTAACTTCTTTGACTTTTCAGCAGGAGAACCTGGCATGATCTGAACAATCACAGTGTATTCATCTTCTTGAGATAAAACTGCACCGATACCTTCTAATGACAGATTCATATCGTCATTGAAGTTTTCAGACTCAACAGGTCCAAAGTAATTGGTATGAGGATCAATTGCAGCAGCAAATGAATTTTCAAAAGCTGAGAAGACATCTTCAGATGAATACTGAGAAATTCTTCTCATCGCTACAATGTAACGGTTCTTAATGCGTTCAACAGCCTGAGCTTTGGTTTTACCGTTTAAAAGCTGTGTTTCAAACTCATTTTTAAGCTCTGCCATCCATAAGGACTTTAACTCATCTTCAGTTTTTGCAAATGGAGCTTTGGTTCTATCAAGAGCAATAGTCTCATTGGTGTTTAAATCAAGATTTTCAGAGACATTGTCTATCATGAACTTGTATTTCTGATAACGCTTTTTGATGTTTTCGTTATACAGAGAATACGGATAATCAAGTTCACACTTGTTAACACCGTTTAAGATGCTCTTGGTATGAGCGTAGATTGCATCAACTTCACTTTGAATATAAAGAGAATGGTTCATATCAATATAGTTCATGAGTCTGTCGATGACGTTTTTTGCAAAATCGTCATTTACATCAACAATCTTGTAATGAGCTCTTGTGAAGTAATTGTAGATTCTAGAACAGGCAGTTTCATGTCTTTCTTCAGGAGAGAGAACAGGCATCTGTTCTAATGAAGGAACTGTAAGTTTTGCTTCACTTACAAGAGCGCAGCCTGCAAGAGCGCAGGCTACAGCTACTTTGATTATTTTATTCACTTTAAGTTAGGCCTATTTTGCTTTTTTAGGAAGCAGAACTCTCTCAAGTGGAAGATTTACAGTAAGACCTGATTTTAAGGTTACATATACAGTGTCTTTCTGAGCATTTTCAGCTACAACACCAAATACGAAACGCTGCTCTGAGCTTAGTACTAAAACTTCAGTACCAGTCTTTAAATCTTCTACGCTAGGCTTAATACCATCAACCTTGTTAGGCTTCTTATGGAACTTAGCGCCATTAGCAGGCTTCTTGAAATTCTTCTTATTTGCAGGAGCTTTCTTTGGCTTTGATGCTTTACGCTTTGCATTGATCTCATCGATGCGCTCTTTAGCATAAGATGCGTGCTCTGCACTTACAGTATCACCGCACTCATTACCATCGATATCGATTCTAGGAGTACCTTCTTTAACGCTGTATAAGTACTTTAGACGTGAAGTATATAAACGAAGAGCAGCTCTTACCTTTGAAATTGAAAGACCTTCAATTGAAGCGCATTTCTCTTTTAAGTCCTCAAAGATACCGATCTTTAATGGACGAGCATCACCATCTTTTACAAAAGCTTTTGGGAAGGTCTTATATAAAAGTTCTAAGGTCTCTTTTACGTGTTCAAAATGAGTACCTTCTTGAGCCTGAGCTTCAGTCTGCTTATCAGCGGTTTTATTTAACTCTTGCTCTTTTTTGATTTCCTGGGTTTCCACAAGAAACTCCTTAAAATAATTATTTAATAACTTACAATTACGCTCATTCTACAATAAGTTGAATTTTATTGCGAAAAATTTTGTCCAAAAGATAGTTCTAATGCACTAAAACTCAGAACTTATAGCTTATGTTGCTCAATTTGATCTGTTTTACACTGTAGTTATGCTCAAACAAAACTACAGTGTATAGATTACTTTAGCTTCTTTACAGAAATAGCACAGCTCTTTCCTGCAAAGGTAATACCGTAACCGTAGATACTTTTTACTGTTTTATTGGACATCAACGGCTCAGCGTAGTTCTTATCTTCAATCTGAGCTAGAGCCTGTTCACTTATTGTTACAATATCAGAGCCTATAGGAGCTGATTTAATCTCGATGATTGCAACTTTTCTGTAACCAGTATCTTTAAAAATAATATCTGGATAACCATCACCAGATTCAATATTAGAATGATATTCACTAAGATTATCTTTACAGTTAGTAAAGATACCGTTTAAGAATCCATGGTAGTAGTTCTCATGAGGTGCTTTGGTAGCTGTATCTCTTATTGATACGAAAGAACGTAATAATGGTCCTAACTTATTTTGTACAAAATCAACATTACCTTCTAATAAAGAGTTGGCAATGTTTAAAGCTAGATTA
>JBNMJE010000075.1:0-10628 GCA_050873645.1 Succinivibrio sp.
CAGTCAAAGTTAGCAAACGACGTTGCATTCGTTAAGTCAGACGCTGCACGTGCTAACGAGCGTTTAGACAACCTAGCTCGTCGTTACAAGAAATAATTTCTTGCAATGATTAAAAAAGGCCCACTTCGGTGGGCTTTTTTATGCCCGCTTTAAAATCATTCTGTCCTGATTTTCTTCTTAATTCTATCAATCTTAAATTTCCTTTATTACTCAAAAGCACAATGTGTGCTATTTATGAATTTCGCCTTCTTTTTTAATATAAGCACGTATATTTATAATACTGATCATGCTATTTGTGTTAATATACTAATATACTCAAATATCAAAACAGCTCGATAAGTTATCAATAAACTTCGTGTTTTTAGACCTAATTAGCATCAAATGATCTTGCTCTAGGGTAAGCTTTTCTCATGACAATTAAGAGGAGCCTTTAAAATGTTAATGAATGTAATTAACTCAAATGACTTAAGTACATTAGCTTTAATCTGTTCTCAAGTTATTCAAAAACTCACTCCTCCTAATAATGGCAACCCTTTTGCGTTTGAAAAGGTTATTGTCATGAACAAGGGTATGCAAACATACCTTCAGCAGGAAATAGCAAAAATAAATGGCGTATGCTCAGGTATAGATTTTGAACAAGTATGGGCTTTTATATGGTCTTTGCATAAAAGCTTAAATAACGCAGACTCTTCTAACCGTTTCTCTCATGAGCATATGACATGGTCTATCTTTTCTTTGATGGATGAAATCTCGAAAAGCAATGATCCTATCTACGAGCCAATGAAAGAATACCTAAATCTTGAGACATCTATCGAGAGGACAGAAAAGGCTTATCAATTGTGTGGTGCTATTGCAGATACCTTCGACCAATATCAAATGTATCGTCCAGATTGGATCTTTGCTTGGAATAAATTTGATGACTCTGTTTTTGATGCTGTGTCAGTAGAAGACGGAAAATATAAAGTCGCACCAGGTTCTGTTCTTTATGATTGGATAGCAAAAGCATCTTCAAGTAGATATAAAGAGAATGGATCAAAATCAACATCAGGAAAAGATAATGCTATTCGCTCTATCGTTGGCAATATCTGGCAAATTAAGCTATGGACAAAACTCAAAGGTAATCTTGAGAAGTCCGATAATGAAGCAAATTTATGGGATAGAGCTACAGTTGTAAGCAATCTAATTCAAAAGTTAGAGTCGATGTATAACGCACCAGACACCATAGATTATACAAAGATGCCAAAGCGAGTCTTTATCTTTGGAGTTACGGCTCTTCCAACACAAGTAATTCAGTTATTTACTGCACTAGGCAAAATTATTCCTGTGTTCTTTATGAACTTAAATCCATGTCAAGAATATTGGGGTGATATGCGCTCTGAGAAAGTGAACTGGAAATGGGAAAAAGAGCAGATCGTAAAGTATTTAAGAGCAAATGCCTTAAAAGACAAATATGAATTGGACATTAAAGGTGTACATGGCTTTGAGCTTTCTTCTGCAAAAGAAGATGCCTATTATGAAAGCTTTTATAAAAACTATGAGAATGACGAACTTGTAGATGGAAATCCTCTTTTAATTTCATTAGGTAAACAAGGAAGAGATACCTTAAATACGCTTTTGTCACAGGAAGATGCTGTTGATGTAACTCAAGCCTTTGTCGACAGACTTGTAGGAGAAGGCGAAAAGACAAATAATGATTTATCTGTGCTTGACTCTTTAAAACAGCGTTTGTTAACTCTCGATGCTGAGGGAATTCATTTAATTAAAGACAATGACAGATCCTTCCAAATAAGATCCTGTCATACACCAATGCGAGAGATCGAGATCTTACGTGATGTGATCTTGTCTACGATTAAACAAGAAAAAGAGTTAAGCGGTAACTCTACAGCTCCTCGTGACATGCTTGTCATGATGCCTGACATTGAGAGTTACGCTCCTTTAATTGAAGCTGTCTTTGGCTCGGTTAGTCGAGATGATCCTGATTTTATTCCTTATTCAATTTGCGATAAGACTGTACGATCTTCAAGTAAGATTGCAGATGCAGTAGTGCAGTTGCTTTCTATTGGCAACAAAGGAATAACTGCAAATTTGGTTTCAGATCTTTTATCTGTTGATGCAATCGCTAAAAAATTCGATATCACCGTTGATGATTTAGCTGTGATTGAAAGTTGGTTGTTTGGATCAAATGTTCATTGGGGCTTAGACTCTCAAGAGGTTAAAGAAAGTTTAAATCTTGAGAATAAAGAACCTTTGCCATGGACTTTAGAGGCGGGTCTTAACCGTTTGTTAAAAGGCTTTATGTTAGGTTCTGGTTCAGATACTGACGGATATGATGATATCGACACAGGTGATTTTGAACTATTAAATAAATTCTGTGAGTTTGTGGATAAGATAAAACAGATAAGAGATGAGTTCTCACCAAGTCTTAATATAACCACCTTAGAATGGACCCATAAACTTCAGGTACTGCTGTTAGACAATTTCTTTGTCTTAGATGATTCTTCAAAAGCTGAGTGTGAAGCAATCAGTCAGATCCTCTCTGAGATGAATGAGGCTGTTAATAATTTAAAAGGCAGTGAAAGTTCTCATGAAAACAGTGAAAACGACAGTCTTTTTGATGAAGGAGTTCGTTCTAATATCAAGATTAAGCTACCTGTCTTTAGAGCAAAACTAATCCATGCCTTTGGTAACGACAGAGACTCATCAAGATACCTTCGTGGTGGTTTAATCTTCTGCTCATTGATGCCAATGAGAGCTGTTCCTTTTAAACATATCTACATCTTAGGTTTAAATGACGACGCTTTCCCAAGAAAAGACACAACACCAAGCTTTAACTTAATGGGAGTTAAGTCCTTATCTAGGATCAATGACAGATCATTATCAATTGATGACAGATATATCTTCTTAGAAGCAATTCTGTCAGCTGAAAAGAGCTTGTACCTGTCTTATTTAGGTGAATCTCCAATTGATAAGACTCAAAAAAATCCTTCTACAGTAATTACTGAGCTTGAAGATTATTTAGGTGATAATTTTACAGTTCCAAATTCAGATCCAAATAACAGTGAAGAAAATCGCAAGAACGTATTGAATCGTCTTTTCAGACAGGAACGTTTAAATTCTTATGATTTGATCAATTATCAAAAAGAAAGTTCTGACAGTTTAAAGCTGTACCCTTCTTTTAACAAAACTGCTTTTTGGAAGATGGATATTAGTGAAAATGGTTTACCAACAGAAAAAGATAAAAAGATCCCTATAGGTTGTTTAGGAGACTCTCAAGACGAGAATCCTTGGAATATAACTTTGCAATCTAACATTACTGTTTCAATAAGTGACTTAAAGAATGCTCTTTTAAATCCATGTAAGTCTTTCTTAAAATCAAGATTGAATATCAAGCTAGACTTGAAAAATCAGGTTAAGCTTGATGACGAAGAGCCTTTCTCACTTGATAATCTTGATAAATCAGACATCTTAAGAGAAATCATAGAATCAGAAAAGATGTCTTCAGATGTTGTTATCGATGAGATTTTAGAAAAGCATACAAAAAAAGGTGAATTACCTTATGACATTTTCAATGACAAGACTGTCAATGAAATAAAAGCTACTTTAGAAAAATTCTCTAACAGTCTTATTGGTATGCCTCAAACAGACATTTACTCTGAGCAGCAATTTAGTAAGACTCTGAAAGTAAACGGTTATACTGTGACTTTTGCAGGAGTTCTTCCAAAGCGCTCTGATCTTTTAATGGATTTTATGTCAAATCCTGATAGTGAAAATGTAAGTATGATGGTAGAGTCCTTTTTAAGACTACTTGCTTATAAATACGTTCAATCAGCATCAATTCCTCAGCAAGCTCAAAAGATTAGAGTCGTTAATAAAAAATGTGAATTCTATGAGATTGCAGGTTCTAAATTCAATGACCTTTTAAAAGATCTTGGTATTACACCAGATGATATCCTAGAAAGATTTATTGAATTTTATTTAAAGGCAAATCTTATTCCGATCCCTTTGTGTAAAAGTGTTTTCAAAGATTTTGCTGAACTTAAATCAAAAAGAACCAATACTAGAAAGAGTAATAATACCCCTGATTGGGAAGAACCCGTATTAGGTGATTATCTTGCTACAGCAGTAGCCGATAAAACTTTTAATGATTACTTTAACGATTCTTATGACAGCTATGCTGAAGCTAAATATCTGTTTGGTTGTGATAAGCAATTTTTTGAGCCTCAGTACCTAAGTGCGTTACAAATAGATGAAACAAACAAAATGTTAGAGTTATTTTCAACTATGATTTTTGAAGTAACTTCTAAACGAAACAATCCAAAGAACTAATCAATCAGGGAAAGAACAAATTATGGCAAGTGAAAATTTGAAAAATAAAAAATTAAATAAACCTGATCCTCTTGAGATTAAGACCTTTGATTTGAATAGTTCGTCAATGATTGAGGCTTCAGCAGGAACTGGTAAGACTTTTACCATTAGTAATCTAGTGGTACGTCTTTTATTGGAAGGCTTAAAAAAAGGAAAAGGAGAAAATGCTACTCCTTTAGATATAGAAGATATCCTAGTAGTTACTTTTACTAATGCAGCAGCTTCTGATTTAAGAGCAAGAATTTTAGAAAAAATTCATACTTGTAGAGTTTTATTTGAATCTATAGGTAAAGGTCAAAAGACTGTAGATAGTCTAGATAAAGACGATCCTTTAAAAGATATTATTGAACTTTATTTAAAAGACAAGTTAAAAGTTAAAGACAGTCTTGAAAATAACAATGCTGTGGATATTGATCTCCAGCAAAAGCAAGCCATCCTTTATTCAAGACTACTAACAAGAGCAGAGCGCTCAATTGATAAAGCTTCAATCAGTACCATTCACTCATTCTGTAATAAGGCCTTAAATCAAATTTACTCTTTTGAAGCTGGTAGAGCTTTTAATGTAGAGCTTACAAATGATGTAGAAGAAGAGAAAAGGGAATCTGCTTTTACAGTATGGAGAGATTTATTTTATAAGGACTCTGATTTTAACAAAGAACTTCTTCTAGAGCTATTAGGTAAAGATTCTCCTCTTGGCTTTAAAAAAACTATAGAGGAGCTAAGCCAAGTAAGACTTATCAACGACACAAAAGGATATTTTGGATTTTCTTTAAAGTCTTATTTCAGTTCTTCAGAAAAACTGCAGAAAACGCCAATTGCTAGACTTAAATATGTATTAGATACGATAGAAAGAGATATTGCCGCAATAAATGAAGAGCATGCTCAAGACTTGCAGATAGTAGAAAAATACAAGGATGAAGTCTTTGATGTTAATGGAGGTCCTGGTTCTCTTTATGAATTAACTAATAAAGGCGACCATAAAAAAAATGCCATCAAAAGTGATGTAAAGATTATATTAAATAGCTTCTTAGCTAATATAGCTTCTGGTAAATTTAACTCCTTTAATTTTGTAGAAGAAATTAGTAAAAAATATGACTTCAAAGATATTTACAACGAAGAATCAAATTTTGTAGAAAGAAAAAAAGGAAACGATTTTGCTAGGTTAGACGAAATCTCTGAATTTGAAAAAGCAGCTAGATCTGTAATTGTTTCAGCTTGTGATCTGCGAGCAAATGTAGCTTTGATAAAAAAAGAACTAGGGTATTTAGTTTCAATCATGATGATTAAGAAAACAGATGCCCTATGTGAAAGGGATAATCTAATTTCTAATAATGAAGTCTTAAGGCAATTAGCTGTCGCTTTAACTAAAGAAAAAGACAGAGGTGATGTTTTATCATCTTTATTAAGAAAACGCTATCCAGTTGCCATGATCGATGAATTTCAGGATACTGATCCTGTTCAATTTACAGTCTTTAGTAAGCTCTACCTTAATCAAGATGCGGTTAATAGCAATGCTCATTGTTATTTAATTGGTGATCCTAAACAGTCTATCTATAAGTTCAGAGGTTCTGATATCAACTCTTACAATGAGGCTAAATCTCAAATTGAAAGTATTGGTGGTTGTGTCTATACCCTTGAAACCAATTACCGCTCAAATGCTAATGTTGTAAAAGCAGTAAATGAGATTTTTGCAGAAGTAGAAAATGGATGTGACAGTAATTATGTTGCTAAACCTTTTGATTACAGTGAGTCTTATTCTAAAAGTACTCCTAGCAACATTAAATTTGAGCCAGTAAAAGCTTCTCCTAATTCTGAAAAATCAAGTTTCTATTTTGATATCCCTAAAGAAGATAACCTAGTAGCATCTGAAAAAAATCTGTCTGATACTTCCGAAAACAACACATCAGTCTGCAACTTTGTAAGAAAAATAGAATTTAGTGATAAAACTAATGCTGAAGTGCTAATGCAGGCAATATCCAAAAGTGTAGCTTTGGAAGTAAAGCGTTGCCTTCTATATGGAAAAATAAATTCTAAAGGTAATGTAAGAGCTGTCAAACCAAGTGATATTGCTATCTTGGTAAGCAATAAAAATGAAAATAAAGCTATTCAAGATGCCTTAAAAGAGCTATCTATACAGTCTGTTTATTTCTCAGATGACGAGTCTGTATTAAGCTCTTCATCACAAAGTAAAAGCTACAGTAATAGCTCCGATGATAGTCCAAAGGCATCAGTAGAAGCCGAGAATATAATCTATTTAATGGAAGCTATTTGTAATAGCACTAATGCCTCTAAAGTCTATAGATTATTAGGTTCATCTTTATTGAGTCTTACAAGAGAAGAATTTATTCAAAAGACAGATTCTGTTGAGTTTGATGATGAAATTTCCCTTTTAAGAGAGTGTGGAAATAAATGGGAAAGTTATGGATTCATTACTGCATTTTTATATTATTTGAACAAACATGATTTGTTAAAAACAATGCTAAATGCAGAAAATGGTGAACGAGCACTATCAAATTATTTTCAGATTGCAGAGATTATTCAATCAGTAAATTCAAAAGTCATAGGATCTAATGCTCAGTTACTTTGGTTTAAAGATCTTGTCCTAAATGGTAACAGTGATTTATCTGATGATGTAACTAAAAAGCACCTAGAGTCCGAACAGTCATTAGTAAAAATCTATACCATTCACAAATCAAAAGGTTTGCAATATCCAATTGTGTTCTCTCCTTTCTTATTTGGAACGACTAATTATGACAAAGATGGTATTTACTATGACCCACATGACAGGCATGTAAGTTTGTCATTAAATCCAAGTGAAGAAGTCAATGGTACTGCTATTAGTGAACTTGAAAAAGTTGCCTCTTTGCAGGAAAAAGTAAGATTGCTTTATGTTGATTTGACCAGAGCTCAATTAGCAAATTTTGTATTTCTTCCTATTTATAATGATGAGAAAAAAACTAATGCAGTGAGTGCATTAAGATCAATAACAACTCCAAAAGAAGGGGGGCTTCTAAAGGCCTTAGATTCTGAAGAGTTGTTTACAAATCTAAATAAATTCGACAACGAAAGTGATCCTGATAATGAAAAGTTAATTGCTGCTAAAGTTAAAGTTGAATCTCAATGTAGTGAGAAAATTGATGAGCCTTCATCTCTTGATAAGGGATCTGTTGATAACAGCTTTACGGTAACTTCATATTCAGCAATTACCAGTGGTGCTCATAATGATATGTTTGCATCAGATATTGATGAAAAAGAAATTGAACCTGATGCAAATGATCTTGATGAAGATATCTCTAATGAAGAGCATAACCTTATTAACTTTACCTTCTCAAGAGGAAGTTCAGCTGGTTCCTTCTTACATAAGCTTTTAGAAATAGTTTTATCAAGAAATGATGTAAACAAAGAAGATCAGGAATCTATATATCAATTTGTTAACTCACAGCTGAAATACGATTATTACCATTTAATTTCAAATCAAGGTAATGAAAAGATTTCAGCTTTAGCTTCTTGGTTAAATAACATACTGAATGCAAATTTATTACCTGAGAGTCGCAACAACAGTCATTTAAAATTGTCTGACTTAACTCCGGACAATTGTGCTAGAGAACTTGACTATTATTTGCCTTGTAAAGACTTTAAAGTAAAAGTATTAAATGAACTTTGTCATGAATTTTATGCAAAGGTAGTACAAGAGAACAAATTAAGTTATATACCTGATTTGCCAGATCTTAAGAAAAGTAACTTTAAAGGTTATATGAAAGGAAGCTTGGATTTAGTTGCAAAGTTTACAACTAAACAAGGTGATAAGTTCTTCATGATTGACTACAAGTCAAATTACTTAGGTGATAGTTTTGGTGATTACTCTCAAGATAGTATTTTAAAGTCGATTTTTGAAGCTCGTTATGATGTACAGATCTTATTCTACTCTCTTGCTTTGTACAGATTTTTAAAGTGCAGTCTTCATGATTTTTCATATGAAAAAGACTTCGGAGGCGTGATGTATCTGTATTTAAGAGGTATGAATAGTAATGATACGGTAAGCCCAGGTCAGTTCTATGTAAAACCATCTGAAGAACTCATCAAACGTCTAAGTAATCTGTTTGATGGCATTGAAGGCGACAACAGACAAGAGTAGAGGTTGGTATGAAAAAGATCATAACTGAAGATTATCTAGATAGTTTTATCTCTTCTTATGAAGACGCCTCTATTAGTGTTGAGGCTTTTATCGATGAGTGTAGAGATTTCCCTTTTGTAAAACCAATTGTTATTGCTTTAGCAGAGCAATATTTAAAAACATATAAAGAGCTTTTTACCAAAGAGCATATGTTCTGGTTAATGACCTTATCTTTAAAATTAGAAGATGGCGATATTTGTGTAAAAATTGATGAAAATAGCCTGAAAAGTCTTATCTTTGACAAAATTTGCTCAAATTTATATGAAAATGATGAATTTTCAGCAGAACTTGTAAAAGAACTTGAGCAGAAAATACAGGCTTTTGTACAACGGGTGGTTACATCAAGTAAAGAAGAACTTTTAAAGGTTAAAAATCCGATTGTAAGTGATGATTTAGATGACAAAGCTCCTTTGTTTGTTTATGCTCCTAACACAGAGCAAGAGCGAATTTACTTTAGAAGTTTCTATGTTTACGAGCATTGCGCATCATCTTTTGTAAAAGAAAAAAGTCATAGTAAAACTGAATATTGTCAAAGCGAAATAGACTATTTGAAAAAAGCTCTGAGCATTCTGTTTGATGATAAATCTTCAACAAATAGTGACGGTAGTGATATCAAGGTAAATTGGCAGAAAGTTGCAGCAGCATCTTCTTATCTATCTGACTTTTCTGTAATCTGTGGCGGTCCGGGTACTGGTAAAACTACTACTGTATTAAAACTATTGATGTTGTTACTTGCAAAAGATCCTGATGAACATAAGCAGATCTTGTTGTGTGCTCCTACAGGAAAGGCTGCAACTAGAATGGTCGAGTCTATCGAAGGACAGTTACAAAATGGAAGTGACTTTTTAAAGACCTTTGAGTTGCTCTGCGATGATAATCATGTTCAAGAGCCTCAAAAACTTCTAGACATGATCCCCAAAACTGCAACTACTGTTCATAAGTGCATCAAGGTTATTCCTCATAAAGAGAAACCTGTATACAACGAGAGTAACCCACTACCTTGTGATATTTTGGTTGTAGATGAAGTTTCTATGATCTCTTTAGGCCTGTTTGCAAAATTGATAAAAGCAATTGGTCCTAATACCAAAGTCATCCTCTTAGGAGATAAAGATCAGCTGTTCTCAGTTGAACCTGGTACTGTCTTTTCAGATCTCTGTTCTGTGCTAAATCAGAAAAATCCAATTTCAAAAGCAAAATTAAAGCTATTATCAGAGATCACTTCTTATTCAGAAGATTCTCTATTGCAGAAAAATGGTCTGGGTTACAACATTTCTGAAAATGTATCAATGTTAGTAGAGTCCCATCGTTTCAAGTCCACCTCAAAGTTAGGTTTGCTTGCAACAAGAGTAAATCAGATCACTGAAGACAACAAAAATGAAGTTGATAGTTGGTACAAAGACGAGAACTTAATTACAGAGAATAAGAGTGATAAAGAGCTATTTGATAAAGATGCTGAGGTATGTTCTATCTTTATCAATGACAAATCAAGAGTTGGTCTTCGATCAATGTCTTCAAGGATCTCAATGGAGAGTCAAAAGTTTTTAAGTGCTAAAGATGAGTTTCTCTCATACTTGAGCGAATTGAACTTCATTGTTAAAAATGAGGATGTAGCAAAAAGAGCATTTGATCGTTTAAATCACTACAGAATTCTCTGTGCTAATAGAAATGGTCCGCTGGGAACCGTAGAGATCAACAAAAAGGTAAATTATGATGTCCAAACATTTTTGAAAAAGTCAAAATTAAATTTCAGATATGATCCTGAGGATTTCTATCCTGGAAAAGTAATTCTGATTACCAAGAATGACTCTTTCTTGAATGTAGATAATGGTGATGTTGGTTTTGTGGCATTTTCTACCGAAGAGGACAAAGCTGAAAATCGTTTAAAAGTATTCTTTCCTCCAAAGGATGGTTCTTTAAAACAAGATAAGTTGTATGGCTCTATACGTGTGATAAGTCCAGAAAGATTAGGTGACTATGAATCAGGCTTTGCTATGACTATTCACAAATCTCAGGGTAGTGAGTACTCATACGTATGCATGGTTTTATGTGCAACCTATAATCCTGTATTAACTAAAGAGCTGATCTACAC
>JBNMJE010000076.1:0-10603 GCA_050873645.1 Succinivibrio sp.
CTCGATATGATCTTACTTGGATGTTCTAAAATTATAATTCCACTTCCTAATCGAGGTGGTAAAGGGCTGAAAGTAGCTTAGATTAAGGCTCTAACGTGTTCTACTTTCATTTATTTACCCATAAATATCCACGAAGAGCCGCTTTAAATGCTAATTTTGAAAAGAGAAACACTATTACTGCTGACGATCTGACAACTCAGCTTCTTGATGCCGGTGTTCCAAAAGTTTTTGATGATGCAGTAGGTAATAAAGAGATCCCTTCAAATATTGAGGAATGGCTTAACGATCGTAAACAATACTTTATGCAGAGACTGTATGATGAATATCATGGCAATATTTCTGAAATTGCCAAAAGATCAGGTATGAGTTACCAAAAGGTACAGTATTTCTATAAGACAGGTGGTCACTAGTTAAAAGAAAGGAAGGAAGGCGTTGCCTTCCTTTTTTATCCTGATTACGTTGTCTATGCTAGTGTTTTCTATGCTAGCGTTCCCCTTACAAGACTACTTTATTTGATGCTTTTGTTCTCATCATTATTGTCAACATGCTCAGCTGTACCATCAATGGTATTGCCTTTGTGGAAGAAGGCATCTGATTCTTTTCTTGCAAAGGTAAAGAATTCACTGTCATCACGTTTGTCATTATAGAATCTTACGCAACGAGTCTGAACTCTTGGGATAAGTAATAAAAGACCTATGATATCTGAAATGAATCCTGGGAATAAGAACAGAAAACCTGCTAATGGCAGGAAGAACACACTGGTATCTACAGTACCGTTCTTAAGACCTTCTAGCGCCTGACGAAAACGCATTTTGATTAAAACTACGCCTAAGAGCATCATTAAAAACATGATAAAGATAGTGTTTAAAGCTCCTATAGAAGATCCAACTTCAATAATAACTACTAGCTCTAAAACAAAGAAAAGAATAAGTGAAAGAAAGATCTTCTGCATATAAACCTACTTATATTTTATGGTTCTAATTTAATTTGGGTCTTGTTCCAATTACTATAACAGTTTATAGAGTTTAGGAACCTGTTTAAGGTGAAGTTTTAATCTGAAAACTGTACAAATTCTATACAAAACTCATATTCTATACAAAACTCATACTAAGCTTTCCATCTACTTTTTTATATGTGGACTTTGGCTACTTTTTACAATGCAAAAATACAAAATTAAGCTTTATGTAAGTATTTTAGTACATTGCAAAAATAGCATAAAATTCCACTTTTAGAGAATTTTCGCACGGAAATTTGTGCACATAAAACGTTTACAAAATAGTTTAAAGATATTCAGATTTTAATTCAATTTTATTCTCAAATTTACCTGTATAAAAAACCGTAACGATAACAACTCAAATACCTAGTAATATACTGTTTTTCCTTTAGTTCTACAAAATTGTGATAGTTGTCTTTTAATTGCAAAATATATCCAATTTGCTGTGAGAATCTTCGCAAAAAATTTTCTTTTTAAAGATCTTGCACAATATGCCGTATACAATGTTATTAGAAACACATTGGCAATAGTGCAACTAGCTAAATTTACATGTATTACCAATTGCAAAATTGGTGGTCATGAATTTATAGGTGCATGATCATTACTTTATAAAAAAATAAATGGGGAATAAGTATGGACTTGCTTAAAAAAATGAGCCTTAGAGTGAAGTTAATGCTAGGTTTTGGCATTTTAAACATTCTAATTATTGTTACATCTGGCTTTTCAGTAATAAATACTTCAAATAATATTGATGCTTCCTACAACGTAGAGCGTATTTTAGGTAAATCATACACTCGTGTGATGAATACCCAAAGAGCTCTAGACGCTGCTAATGACACCATTATTAGCTACCTGCACGGTAGAGCTAATCATGATCACAATGATGCTTTTATTACTGATTCTTTAGGTAAGATTGAAGAAATCGCAAAAGTATCTTCAGTTATGAATGAAAACATCATCGGTGATCTGCCATCATCTGATGCTTATAAGAACAACATTATAACTGTAAAAAAACAGGTTAACGAATTAGCTTCAAGCTACAAAGAGAACGTTGTTCCTTTAGTAAGAGCTAATAAAATCAATGACGCTTTAGATGAATACATCGCTGATGTTTTGCCTCAGACCAACAGATGCTTAGAGTTATACCAGAAGTTAATCGATGAACAGGTAAGCTTATCTACAAATTTAACCAGAGCTAATACCTCAAAGACTCCTATGTATGCTTCAATTGCTTTAGCAATTGTTGCTGTAATTATTGCCCTTCTAATTTCAAAGGTAATTTCAGGCTACATTCAGAGAAACTTCTCACTGTTAGTTAAGTACATTGGCCGTATGGCAAAGGGTGACTTCAACTTTAAGATTGAAAATGAGCTTGAAGATGAGTTCGGTCAGGTATTTGATTCTGCAAGTCAGATGAGAGAGAAATTAGGTAACTCTCTAGCTGACGTGGTTAAGTCATACCGTGACTTTGATGATAAGTTATCTAACATTCACAACAAGATTTCATCAGTAGCTGAAGCTATTGCTGATGCTGAAAGCCGTTCTGTTACAGTATCCGCTGCATCTGATGAGATGGTATCTACCACATCAGATATCGCTAAGAACTGTGAGAATGCAGCTTCTAACGCTAACGATACTCAGAACATCACTGAGCACGGTGTAATCGAAGTTGAAGGTGTTATTGATGACATCAGAAATCAGGCTGAAAAGACTAAGAAAGATGCAGAGTTAATCTCTACCTTAGTAGATCAGACCAACAAGATCGGTACTATTGTTCAGACCATTGAGGATATCGCTTCACAGACCAACCTGTTAGCATTAAATGCTGCAATTGAGGCTGCTCGTGCTGGTGAAGCTGGTAAGGGATTCGCTGTTGTTGCTGACGAGGTTCGTGCACTAGCTTCACGCTCATCATCTTCAACTCAGGAGATCACCAAGATGGTATCTCAGATCCAGTCAGATGCTAACAGCGCTAATGAGTCTATGACCAACACCTTAGGCGAAATGAATGATTTAGCTGAGCGTGCATCAGGCGTTACAAACATCTTAAATGACATTAACAGCCATGTAGATGACGTAAACAGCCAGATTGGTCAGATAGCAACAGCTGCTCAGCAGCAGACTACTGCAACCTCTGAGATTTCAACTAATATGCAGGGTGTAAGCTCATTAACCCAGCAGAGTGCTAACAGCTCACAGGATTCTAATGTTGAGATTGAGCAGTTAAGAGAAGCTGCTAAAGATCTGTTAGAGAAGCTGTCAGCTTTCAAACTTGAAGGAATTTAAGTAAGTATCTAGCTATACTTTGTTTATGCCTCCAGACTTACAATTTGGAGGCTTTTTTATGTCCGCACAGTTCTCTCTTTTAAGAGCTTATGGCTCTTGCAATTTAAATTTCAGACTCTATTTTGAATGCTGTGCTAGCGATTTAATGCAGTTCATTCTTTGTACTCTCACTTAGCTACTACTGATCTTTAAATTGCAGGTATGACTATCCCCTATTTTCTGATCTTATTTCCAAATCTCACATTTCCAAATGTCACATTCTCTCTTTCACTTATCTCCATTCCCCAAACAACTATCGACCTACAACCATCTCTCATACAACCATTCAATGTTGTGTCCGCATTCGTGGCGCAGGGTGACCTTGTAACTGGAGATAGACATACAACAAATGAAAAAGGCTCTAAGAGTATGGATCTTGAGCCTTATAAGATATTCTTTGGGAATGAATTTATTAGTTACAGATTAGTGTTGGTTCCTAACTGTAAGGTAGCTGACATCATCTTCTTGGCATTAGCTGCTACCTGCACTGCTGTCTGGTAAGAGCGGTTAGCACTAATCATATCAGCCATTTCCTCAACAGGATTTACATTAGGTCTGTAAATATAGCCATTCTCATCTGCTAATGGGTGGTTTGGATTGTATTCTTTAATAGTAGGAGCATCAGACTCAACTACGCCTTTTAAAGACACACCTACACCGTATGGTTCACCGGTTACAGGATCGGTTACACCGCCTTGTGTATTCTCTGCCATATATGCTTCATCCATAGCAGCAGAGAATAATGGTCTTCTAGCCTTATAAGTAGTTTCAACTGATGAACTTACTGATTCAGCATTTGCTAAGTTAGAAGCTGTAGCATTTAAACGAACTGACTGAGCATTCATTGCAGTACCTGCAATATCTAAAATTCTAAATAAACCCATTTTTCAATCTCCTACTAGCTACCAGTACGCAAAGCGTTTTTAAGCTTGGCAATTCGTCCGTTTAAAAAGGTTAATGTAGCCTGGTATTCCATGGTATTGTTCATGTATTTCATACGCTCTGAACTTACCTCTACAGTATTACCGTTACCAGTATCAGCCTGATATGGAAGACGGTATTTTAATGTAAGTTCAGGATCATCTGAAATAGATGACTCATCCATATGTTTATCGTTGGTCTTTACCATTTCTGATGGCTGTTGCATCTGTACGTGAGCTGCCTGTTTAAAGGCGATATCAAAGTCTAGATCACGTGCTTTGAAACCTGGAGTATCTGCATTAGCAAGATTGCCTGCTAACACTTCAGCACGCTGGTTTCGAATTCCCATGGTGTACTGATGAACACCAAAAACTTTATCAAAACCTAATGACATCCTTGACTCCTAAATGACGATAAACAAAATGTTTTCCTGATACAGGTAATAAAGCAACTAGTATGCCAAAGTAAAATAATGCTTATTTTATAAGGAGTTATTTTAGAATTGAGTTTTAGATGTTGTTTTTTTGACATAAAAGCTGAACGTCTTTTGAACAGTTCAGCTTTAACTTAGAGAAGAGAAATTGTTTTACTAGAAAGCGTATTTCTGAGGCTTTAAATGATAGATAATGCCTGGATTACAACGCATCATCTCATACTTGTCAGAAACACCTACTAAGGTCTCAGTTGAGCCTAAGATTAGATAACCACCTGGATTTAAACACATGGTTAACTTTCTTAAAATGTCAGCCTTAACCTCATTTGAGAAGTAAATCAGCACGTTTCTGCAGAAGATCACATCAAAGCGTCCCATCAGAGCATATGAACCTAGAAGGTTCATTGGTCTGAACTCAACCATTGATTTTACTCTTGAGTCAATTGCCATTATATTTGGATGATGTGTAGGTCTGAAGAACTTCTCTTTTCTTTCAGCTGACAGGCCACGAGATAGAGCATGCACATCATACTGACCGCGACGACAGATTGATAACATCTCAGGTGATAGATCGGTACCAATGATTTGAGTCTGTTTAGGATCGATATGTAACATCTTTGCCATCTGCTCTTGGATAACCATACCAATTGAGTATGGCTCCTGACCAGATGAGCAAGCTGCAGACCAAATTCTGACAGGATATTTAGCTTTTTTTGCAAGCTCTGGCAGAATAATATTCTCTAATGCTTTGTATGGATAAGTATCTCTAAACCACAAAGTCTCATTAGTAGTCATTGCATCAATAACTTCTTCCTGAGCTTTGTTGTTAGGCTTTTCTTCCATAGCCTTGTTGATTAAATCATCAACAGTCTGCACACGGAATTTGCTCAATAATGAAGACAAACGAGAGTTTACTAAATACTGCTTACCCTCGCCTAGAACGATACCGCACTTTTCCTCAATAAAGGCTGCAAAGCGACGGTACTGAACATCAGTTACTTCCTGTTTTTCAGTTACTAATGAGGTCTTGCCATCACGAGTAACACTAACAGGTCTTACCTTTGGTACTGTAGATAAAGCAGCCTTTGCCTGTTCAATCTTACGAGTAAAATCTGAAGTACTAGATGAGAATGAACTTGTAGCAGATGCTGAAGTTGAGCTTGTAGCTGTTGTTGCAGAACCAAATGAGCTTGTTGCAGGTCTTGCTGTAAATGAAGAACCTGATGTACCTGATCTTAAGGTTGAGGTTGTAGTAGAGCTAAATGATGAGCTCGTTGTAGCTCTAGGAGTAAAACTTGAGGTTGTCTTTGTACTACGGGTACTGCTAAAAGTTGATGGTCTAGCTGTAGTAGTGGTATTAGTTCTAGCTGAAGACAATGAGCTTACAGAGGACAAGGTGCTTGCAGGTCTTGTACCTGACAAAGTAGATGTAGCTGTAACTCTTGAAGACAGAGTTTGGGTTGAACTAAAAGTACTTTTAGGAGCAGTAGCACCTAATGATGAGTTTGTAGCTGAAGCAGTACGTAATGGACTTGTACCTAATGAAGTTCTATTTAAGGTAGAACCTGTTGTTAAATTAGAGCCAGTTGCTGTATTTAAAGTAGAACTTGACTGAAATCTTGAGGTGGAATTAGAACTTGTATTTAAAGTTGAGCCAAAAGCTGAACCTGTAGGACGAGTGCTGTTTAAAGTTCCAAGTGAACTTGCAGGTCTTGTTGCAGATGCTGTAGCTGAAAAAGCAGAACTTCTTGCAGCTGAACTATTTAAAGTATTACCTGTAAAAGTAGAACCTGTTGAAGTAGAAGTAGCAGAACTAGAGCTAGATGCAAAAGGTGATGAACTAGTTGGATTTAAAGTCTTTACAGTAGATGTAGAGCTATTTAAAGCTGAACTGCTTTCATATTTTGACACTGCAGGTTTTGAAAATGCATCTTTTGACACTGTATCTTTTGATGATAAAAGTGAACTGCTCTTAACAGACGAACCTTGAGATAACTTCTTGTCATCGTTATCTGAACTAAATAATGCCATACGTCCAATGCCTATAAATACAGGGCTCAATACACATACAAATAGATTGGAGACTTATTCAAGTACCCAATCCATTTATTTATTATTATTGCTTTTTTCTTGTTATTAGACTTGTAGCAACGAGCTATTGCTACAAGTGTTTTTAATAACAATACTGTTATTTATAACTGCTTATTTAAAACTATTCTAAGCAGTTTTATTGCAGTTTTTTATTACTGCTTTTCTTTTACGTCTTTACCCATTACAAGATCAGCACCAGACTTACCTGCATTAGTAAGAATAATGCCCTTCTTTACAGCCTTTGCAAGCTCTAATGGGTTGAATTTAGGGATAAAGTCATTAGCACCAGCCTTGCTTACCATGCCTAGGTTAAATACACCTGACAGAGAGGTATGTAAAATTACATATGCTGGTTTTAATGAAGGATCCTTTCTGATTGATGCACACAAGGTATAACCATCCATCTCAGGCATCTCAACATCGGAAATAACCAATGCGACCTGCTGATTGATAGGTCCTTTTGCAGCCATTTCTCTTAAGATGTTATAAGCCTCACGACCATCATGAGCCTTAATTACCTCAAGATTTAGCTTCTCCATTGCGGCAGTAACCTGATTTAGAGCAACTCTTGAGTCATCAGCGATTAAAACCTTTGGCTTATGTTGCTGAATGAGTTTTGCAAACTCCTCATCATATACTTCATCAAGATCCTGCTTCTCAAGCTTGCTAGGAGAAATCTCTTCTAAGATCTTCTCAACATCAAGGATCTCAACTAACTCACCGTCGATCTCGGTTACAGCGGTCATATAGTTGCTGTCACCTGCACCCTTTGGAGGTGGCATAATCTTATCCCAGTTCATATTCAGGATTCGTTCTACGCTTGAAACCAAGAATGCATGAGTTGAACGGTTGTATTCAGCAATGATGATGAAACACTTATCGATATCTTTTGATGGGCGACCACCAATTGCATAAGCAAGATCGATTACAGAAATTGTTTGTCCACGAATATGTGCCACACCGATTACATACTTCTGTAATTTAGGCATCACAGTAAGTCTTGGGCAAGGCAGGACTTCTCTTACCTTAAAAACATTAATACCATAACGCTGGCGTAGACCTGAGAGCTTAAAGAGCAGGAGCTCCATACGGTTCTGTCCCACTACCTCGGTCAATTCATTGACGGAATCCATTACACCAATCATGTTGTTCACCTTGCTTTTTATTATTAATAAATTGTTGATGATATTTTATAGAATAATTAGCAATTTAGACTATAACTAACAGAAAATAAAGAAATTGCGGATCAAGTCACACCCTCTTTATCAAATCTGATAGATAGATATGATTAATAGCAATTTTCTGCTTACTCTCATCACTCAAAACTCTAAAAATTCCCAAAGCTTTAAAACGTTTCATGAATTCAAATCTCACATTATTCAAATGTCATTTGATTTTCCATGAAATCTAAAATCAGCATTTGTGATATTATCGTTAAAGTGTAGTTTAGTCTTGTTGTTTTTCAACTCACAAAGGTGGAAATTTTTGAAAAACTTGCTAAAAATTGTATCGACTGTTTTGGCCATTTTCTTTAATGTATTCTGCATTAATATTTGCCAAGCTTCTGTTGAAGAAGCCGATTTTTTATCAAACGTCGCAAAGCAGTATATGTTAGCCCAATTTGATAATGATCGCACTGACAAAAAATATCTAGTTAAGGCCAGCAAGATCGATCCTAATCGAGATTATGGTGGCAAATGCTCAGGTTACCTCACCGCAGAACTTGTAGGTGGTGAGATTAAAAAGAGTAATGTCGTCAGAATTAAGTGCGCAAGAAAAAACAATCCTTATACTGTAAATGTACCTGTAACCGTAAGTGTTATCAGAGCAACTACTATTGCTGCTGCTAATATTCCAAAGGGCAGTACCATTACAGCAGATCTTTTAGAAGACACCTATGTAAATGAGAGCACTAATACCTCTGCTGTCATTACTGACAAATCCATGATTTTAGGTAGCAAAGCCAGACGAGATATTCGCGCAGGTGAACAGATTAAAGTAAGCGATTTCTGTGTGGTGGCAAAAGGTGACATTGTAACTATTGTAGCTTCTACAAATAACCTTGAGATTAAAACTCAAGGACAGGCTCTTGAAGAAGGTAAGATTAATGACCTTATTCAGGTAAAAAATGTTAAGACTAAAAAAGTAATTCAAGCTGTAGTTACTGGTCCTAACACTGTTAAAGTTATCTTTTAGATAATGCCTTAATACAGAGGAGAAAAAATTCTCTAAAAAAGGCTAAAGAAATCTCATATTTACCGATAAAATACACAGAAACAAACGCACAAATAAAATTTGAAAACAAGTCAAATTTTATTTGTCGATGTAGTCAAAAACAGTTAAAATTTTTACACAGATTTGGTTCTAGTTTTTTTCAAAAAATTTATAAAAATTTGCTCAAGAAAATTAAACCTGTGACGTTAAGAAAATAACAGGAATAATTAATGCGTAAAGCATAATAGATTTAAAGCTAGAAGAGAAAAGATTTATTGAGGGTAGTATCATGGCAATCGATGTATTATCAGACCGTTCTTATAACGGTATAAAAGAATCAGTTGCTACTGCCAAGAATGTAGCAACTAATACAGCAAAAAGCGCTGTAGCTCAGAAGAAGGTAGCTGTTCAGTCTGATGATGTCGTCCTGACTGATTCTGCCAAGACCTTAGCAAAGGCAACTGATGCAGCAAAAAACGCATCAGGTATTGATGAAGCTAAAGTTGAGAAACTAAAAGCTGCAATTTCTGACGGTTCATACAAGATTAATTATGAATCAGTAGCTAATAAGCTGATTGATTCTGAAGATGAGTTAAGCTCAATCTTTGGATAGATTTAAATACTGTTTGCAGGAGAACAGTATTGAAAAGGTCTCAAAGCAATTTGAGGCCTTTTTGTCTGTGTGCTATTCGTTTTCTAATTACAGATCCTGTAAGATATTTCCTACCACTTAGTTCTTTTGTGAAATCACTAAACCTGCAATAGATAAAACCATACCTAACAGAAGATATACTGTAAGCTTTTCATCAATGCAGATCACCGCACCTATTGCGGTAACTACCGGAGTTGCATACAGATAAACATTGGTTTTTACAGAGCCTAGATATGCAATAGCTTTATTCCAGATAAGAAAACTCAAAGATGAAGCTAATACTGCCAGAAACAAGTAATTTACGATGTTAATTGGCTTGATTAGACAGTCAAATTTAAAATCATAACCATAAAAAGCCATGCATGGCACAGTACATAACACAGCATAAAAGAATGACTTAATCGTCATAACCATGGTGCTGATCCCAAGTCTGTGCAGTTTTACCACATAGACACTGTACAGTCCCCAAACAATGGCACAACCTAAAGCCATCAGATCGCCTTCAGGATTTAGCTGCAAACTCAATGATGAAAAGCTCAAGCAGGCAATACCAGCCATTGCTATAAAAAATCCTAAAAAGAAATACTTGCCTAATTTCGCGCTCTTGTCTATGAGCCTGTTTAAAAGAGCCACAAACAGAGGTGCTGTGGATACAATCAAACTTACATTTGAGGCATTAGACATTCTCAGGGCGTTATTTTCAAAGACAAAGTAAATAGTCACGCCATAAAAGCCACAAAAGGCTGAATATAGCTCTACTCTCCAGGAGATGAATTTCAAAGCACGTGGAGCTAAAATAAGCAGTGTCAAAGTAGCAATGACAAAACGGTTGAATAAAACTTTCACAGATCGCCGTACTAAGGTGTAGATAAGATCTTCTTAGGGCGACCTCTAGGTCTTTTCGGTTTGTCCACTTTTGGTTTAGGTTTTCTGCCTCTTTTTTTAGGTTCAGGTTTAGGATCAGGAATGGACA